>JBKJND010000122.1:0-3896 GCA_046596095.1 Ahniellaceae bacterium
TGCCGATGTTCGCGTTGATCTTGGTCAGGAAATTGCGGCCGATGATCATCGGCTCGCTTTCCGGATGGTTGACGTTGTTCGGCAGGATCGCGCGGCCGCGAGCAATCTCGTCGCGCACGAATTCGGGTGTTACCAAATCGGGAATCGAGGCGCCAAAAGACTCGGACGGATGCCGTTGCAGCAGCCGCGCCAGCGCCGGGTTGCCTGCGGCGCGCTCGCGCAGGACATCGAGTCGCTGGTTCTCGCGGATCGCGACGAACTCCATTTCCGGCGTCACCTCGCCGCGCCGCGCGTAGTGCATCTGCGAGATGTTCATACCGGCGCGCGCGATGCGCGGCTTCAACCCCGACGGGAAGCGGACGCTGTCGAGCTTCGAATCGTGCGCGCGCGTACGACCAAATGCAGAAGTCAGCGCCGACAACAGTTCACTGTCGCCACGTTCGGCAATCCACGCCGCACGCAGTGGCGCGAGACCCGCCGCCAGGTCGATGGCGACATTGGGATCGGTGTAAGGACCAGACGTGTCGTACACCGTCAGCGGCGGATTGTCCTCGCCGCCGAACAACGTCGGCGTCGCGTCCTGCACGACTTCGCGCATGGCAACCCGGACATCGGGGCGCGATCCTTCGACGTAAATCTTGCGCGAACCCGGGATCGGCCGCACCACGTCGGTCGACAAGGCTTGAGTCTGTTCGAGAAGGCTCAGGGCAGGTTGTGCATTCATGGCGCTTTCGTCCGCGTTACTTGAAAGGCCGCACTGTGATGTGCGGGCTGTTGCGAAGGGATTCGCATACAAGGAAGCGGCGGCGCGAGTGCAGCACCGAGGCTGCGCTTCGCGAAGCTCCCTACGCTGGCCCGCCGCAGTGCGACTACCAGATCAGGTTCGAAGGGTCTCTCTCAGCCGCACCAGGGCGCGGCACCCCCGCTTCATCCGCGCATTACACCACAGCACCACGCGGCTTTGCCGCGTGACTGCGCGCACGCGCCTTCAGTCGCACCGCACCCAGGCACTGGGCGCGGGAACCCGATGCGGTTCGGTTGCTCGGCGACTCTGCGAGGCAGTGATCGTCACTGGTTTCGGGCACGCATCATGATCACTCCTGCAGCGCCCACCACCAGCGCGAGCAACGCGACCCCAAGCGCCGGTAGTGCCGGCACTGGCGCCGAAGCGCCCGCTCCGGCGACCAAAAATAGTCGTTCAACGGTAAACGGCCCTCCAAAGAAGCCGCGATGCACGACACGCAGCACGTACGATCCGGGCATAAGCAACCCAACAAGAAAAGTCTGCGTGGTTGGAGGCCTGGGAATTCCAAACTCGCATCCACTCGCACTGGATCCGTCGATGGTCACCAGATTTCCGACGACAGTGATTTGCACCTGAACGATCCCACCGGAGGTAGGCGGGCCTAGCGTCAGCGCGACTTGCGAGCCTTGGTAGGAAGCCGTGACGCTTTCGGGCCAAGTAGTCGGATTGAGGCAGAAGCCGCTTTGCGCCTGCAGCGGCGCGGTCATGGCAGCGAGTATTAACAACAACGTCTGCATCACGAGAGTTGCTGTGCTGACTTGTAATTTGCTCATGGCCCGCACTCCGCGCTTGGCCGCCGTGGATCGGAACCCGAGCTTGGCGAGAGCTGCACTGCCCGCACGGGGTATTCAACGCCGTCGGCAATCGCGTCGCCGTCGCTGAGTTCGTTCTGCGGATTCGTTCCGAGCACAGTTTCCATGCCGTCGATCAGACCGTCCGAATCCGCGTCGGCATGAAGAGACACGTAACCTAAAATGTCGGCGAAGGCGCCGCCAAGCGGCTAGCTGCGGCGATGCTCCTGACGTAATGCATTTTTATCCCTGTCCCTGCCGATTTGGCCTCTGCATAGTGCATGGCTCGTAGGAATCGCGCAATCGGATCGGCATGGGGTTCACACTTTCGAACTTCGGCATTCCGGGAGTCCACACGCGATTAAGATGTTGAAGACGATCACCGCACGGGCAGGAAGAGTTTCAGCGGGTCGTCCTGGAAGGATTCGAAGCCGTAGCGTGTGTAGAACTGCGCGGCGTGATCGTCCAGGGCGTCGACGAAAAGTCCCACGACGCCGGCGTGCTCATGGATGAGTCGCGCGCGTTCGATCGAGTTCATGAGAAGCAGCTCGCCGAGTCGCTTGCCCTGGAAGCGGCGATCGACGGCCAGTCGACCGAGGCGCACGCCCGGGATAAGGCGCGGAAGTTTCTTGCGGCGCGTCGCGGGCAGTGAGCGGGTGTCGACTTCGGTCAACGTCAGCGCGGCATAACCGCAGATTTGCGCAGGCTGCGCTTCCAGAATCGCGACGAAGGTTGTCGATAAACCACGCTCGTGATGCTGCCGGGCGATGTTGCGCAACCAATCATTGAGCTCCGCCCGGCCACAGTCGAAACCCTGCCGGTCATGGCTTCCAGTTAAAGGAACTATCTGCATCAGAGCGCCTGGCCTTCGCCTTCTGATAGTGCTTTACGGCTGCCTTGAACCGCGCGTTGGGCTTGGGCGGGTTTTCGAGCAGATCGAGCAGGCGTTCGCAATCGCGCCGACTGAGGCGGATGGTCTGTTCGCGGTCGATCACGGCCTGCGCTTCCTTCAGCGCAGACTGCACAAGAAACTGGTTGACCGTTGCGCCGACCAGTTCGGCTGCGCGATTCAAAGTCGCGTAGACATCGGGCGGCACTCTTGCACCGATGCGCTCCTGTTTGACGGTGGCAGCGGTCATGGCTTCATCTCCGGTGTTCTGGCCATAGTACCACTGGCGCCAAAATGACGCCGCTCCGAATTGGTCTCGCTGACCGCAACAATCGGGTCGTTCATGCACGCGGAGTTCCCACGGCCACATACTACGCAGCCCGAACCCGGGTAATCGACGGGAGACAACATGCAACGCAGACGCTCTTGCTTGGCGATTGCGGCCTGCCTTTTTGGCAGTGTCGCCCTCGCCGATGTCGTGGTCGGCAATTCTCCCCAGACCGGCACCGGCGGCAGTCTGCGCACCTTCGCCGATAGCGCCAACGGCAACTCCGCTCCGGTCCGCACGCTGGGCGGCAGCAACACGGGCTTCTCGACGCCCAATCACTCGGCGTACGAGGCGATCGCGCGGGATCTCTTCGTCACCGACTTCGTGGGCCAGTCAATCCGCGTGTTCGCCCACGACGCCAACGGCAACGTCACGCCGCGTCGTGTAATCACTTCGCCAACGCTTGGCCAGCCACGGCAGTTCGCGCTCAATCGGGCTCAGAACGAGTTGTACGTCATTGCGGCTCTCAGCTTCGTTAACACCTACCCGCTCAACGCCAGCGGCGCGGCGGCTGCGATCCGCACGATTCAGCGCGAAGGAGCAGCGGGCAGCCTGACGCGCCTGACCAATCCGAGCGGCCTTGTGTTTTTTCCGCAGCGCGACGAGCTCTACGTGGGCGACTTCGTGCAGCCTGGCGGCATGGGTCCGTCCACGGGGGAGATCCTGATCTTCCCGCGCACTGCGAACGGCCTGGGCGCCCCCGTCCGCGACATCGCCGGCCCTGCCACGCTTCTCGGCGGCTACATCATCAGCCTTGCGCTCGACCCGTCGCGGGGCGAATTGTATGCGCTCGTCAACGACAGCTTCGGCCAGCCGGACCGGATCGTGGTGCACGCCGCCGGAAGCGGCGGCAACGTGGCACCGTTGCGCGAGATCGCGGGCGCGGCTGCGCTACTGGACCAGGCGAGCGACATCGCCTTCGACGCTGCCAGCGACCAGGTCTGGATCACCACCGGAAGCCAGGGAGGAACCGCCCGCCTGCTCGCCTTCGCGCGCACCGCCAACGGCAACGTCGCGCCGGCCGTGGTGGTTTCGGGCGCGGCCACGGGCCTCGACAACCCCTCCGGCGTGCATGTGTTCCAG
>JBKJND010000142.1:0-3011 GCA_046596095.1 Ahniellaceae bacterium
GACAAGCTGTACGTGCCGGTCTCCCAGCTGCACCTCGTCGGCCGCTACAGCGGCGCGGCGCCGGAGCTGGCGCCCCTGCATGCGCTCGGTGGGGAAGCCTGGGATCGCGCCAAGCGCAAGGCCGCGGAACGCATCCGCGACGTCGCCGCCGAGCTCCTGGACATCCAGTCGCGCCGGCAGGCGCGCCAGGGCCGCGCACTCGACGTCGATCGCGCCGAGTACGAAGCGTTCGCTGCACGCTTCCCGTTCGAGGAGACCGCCGACCAGCAGGCGACGATCGAAGCCGTCATCGCCGACCTCGCGCGCGAGCAGCCCATGGATCGAGTGGTGTGCGGCGACGTCGGCTTCGGCAAGACCGAAGTCGCCGTGCGCGCGGCTTACGTCGCCGCGATCGCGGGCAAGCAGGTGGCGTTGCTGGTTCCCACCACGCTGCTCGCGCAGCAGCACTACCAGAACTTCGCCGACCGCTTCGCCGACTGGCCGGTGCGCGTCGATGTGCTGTCGCGATTCAAGTCGCCGAAGGAATCGAAGGAGCTGCTCGCGCGCGTCGCCGAAGGTCGCGTCGATATCCTTATCGGCACGCATCGGCTGCTCCAGCCCGACATCAAATTCAAGGATCTCGGTCTCGTCATCGTCGACGAGGAGCAACGCTTCGGCGTGCGCCAGAAAGAGATACTCAAGAAGCTGCGCGCTGAAGTGCACCTGCTGACGATGACGGCGACGCCGATCCCGCGCACGCTCAACATGGCGATGGCGGGTCTGCGCGATCTGTCGATCATCGCCACTCCGCCCGCGAATCGCCTGGCCGTGCAGACGTTCGTGACGCAGTGGGATCCCGCATTGCTGCGCGAGGCATTCCAGCGCGAACTGGCGCGCGGCGGGCAGGTGTATTTCCTGCACAACGAGGTGACAAGCATCGAGCGCATCGCGCGCGAACTCGAAGTGCTGGTGCCCGAAGCGCGCATCCGTTTCGCGCACGGTCAAATGCCGGAACGCGAGCTGGAACAAGTCATGCTGGATTTCTACCGTCAGCGCTTCAACGTGCTGGTGTGCACGACGATCATCGAGTCGGGCATCGATATTCCGAGCGCCAACACGATCATCATCGATCGCGCCGATCGCTTCGGGCTGTCGCAGCTGCACCAGCTGCGCGGCCGCGTCGGGCGCTCGCACCATCGCGCGTATGCGTACCTCGTGGTGCCGGAGCGCAAAGCCATGACCGGCGATGCGGAAAAGCGCATCGAGGCGATCGCGGCGCTCGAAGAGCTCGGCGCGGGTTTCGCGTTGGCCACGCACGACCTCGAGATTCGCGGCGCTGGCGAGCTGCTCGGCGAAGAGCAATCCGGCCAGATCAACGAAGTGGGCTTCTCGCTGTACACCGACATGCTCGAGCGCGCGGTGCGCGCGCTGCGTGCGGGACGCATTCCTGACTTCGATCTCGACGAACGCCACGGCGCCGAAGTGGAGCTGCATGCACCCGCGCTCATCCCCGACGATTACCTGCACGATGTGCAGGCGCGACTGACGCTCTACAAGCGCATCGCGTCGGCGTCGAGTGCGGAGGCCCTGCGCGAGCTTCAAGTCGAGATGATCGACCGCTTCGGCTTGTTGCCACTTGCGGTCAAGCAACTCTTTGCGGTAACCGAGCTCAAGCTCGTCGCGACACCGATCGGTGTCCGTAAACTCGAACTCGGCAGCAACGGCGGACGCGTGGTCTTCACTCCGAAGCCGTCCATCGATGGTGTCTCGATCCTGCGCCTTGTCTCGGCGCATCCGGGCACCGTCGCGCTTGATGGCGCCGACAAACTCAAACTCACGCGCGTGCTGGACGATGGCGCGACGCGCGTCGCCTTTGCGCGCGAACTTCTCGCCGCACTGACGGGCGCCGCGCCTTTCCCCGCAGAACCCGCAGGCCGCACCCCGCCCCCTCCACCACCCAAACCGGCACCCGAACGCATCCGCCGCACCCGCCCCCGCTCGTGGTGATGTCGTCAGCCGCACATTTCGATCGATCCAACCAGTTCCGGCAACCCGTAGGTCAGGTCGGCTTGCCGACCTGACGCGCCGTCGCGGGAATAGTCAGGTCGCTACGCGACCTGACCTACGACTCGCCTCCACATCGGCGGGCAGTGCCCGCCCTGCAAAAGCGGATTTGCGGCAACCCCTGGTAGAACCTGCTGTTGTAGGGCGGGAATCGCCCGCCGCACCGTGACGGCGGTGGTGCCCCGCCTGCCCATCAAATCGCGATCAAACTCGCGAGAGTCGGCTCCGGCGCCCTTAATATTGGCGTCGCCCTCACCACGCCCACTACCCCCGGACTCGATACGCCACATGCTCCAGCTCAAACGCACGCCATTCCACGAACGCACGTCGCGCCTCTGCCTGCCGCAGAACTGGCGGCGATGGGCGGGTTACATCGCGGCTGGATCGTACGAGTTGTCGCTCGATCGCGAGTACTGGGCGATCCGCGACGCGGCCGCGCTCATCGATATCTCGCCGCTGATGAAGTACCTCATCGACGGCCCGGATGCGGCGCAACTGCTGCACCGCGTGACCACGCGCGACATCCACAGGATGGCGGCCGGACAGGTCTATTACACGGGCTGGTGCGACGAGGACGGCAAGCTTCTCGACGACGGCACGATCTCGAGGCTCGCCGAAAACAGTTTCCGCATGACCTCGGCCGAGCCTTCGCTGCGCTGGCTTTCGATGAACGCGGTCGGCATGGACGTGACGATTCGCGAGGTCACCGATCAGGTCGCGGCACTCAGCTTGCAAGGCCCGAAGTCGCGCGCAGTTCTCAATCGCTGCTGCAAGAAAATCGTCGACAAGCTCAAGTATTTCCGCGTGATGCCGAACAGCATCGACGGCATGCCGGTCACGGTCTCGCGCACCGGCTACACCGGCGATCTCGGTTACGAAATCTGGATCGACGCCGACAACGCGTTGCCGTTGTGGGACGCGCTGATGGAGGCGGGCGACGATTACGGCATCACGCCCTGCGGCATCCT
>JBKJND010000329.1:0-4319 GCA_046596095.1 Ahniellaceae bacterium
AAAACCGCGCCTATAGTGACGAAAAGGGGCGTCGAGTACGACAAGGAAACGGCTTGCGCGAGCGGCAGTTGGGAAATTGCCCAGAATCCCGCCAGCATCGACATGAGTCCGATGACGCAGCGCGCAAAATACAGCGGCAGCTTGCGCGTTTGCAGGAGCTTCGGTCCATGTTTCAGCAGCAGCGGCAGCGCGAACAGCAGTCCGAATGCATTGCGGAAGAACGCTACCTCAAACGCGTGTAGTTCCCGCGTCGCCAACCGGATCGTGATGGTCATGAAGCCGAACATGATCGTCGCCGCCAGCATAAATGCCGCGGCGCGCAGCGGCGCGGCGGTGCTGGCGATGTGGTCGGATTCGATTCCGCTGGTCCTCATCCGTGATGCAGTCGCCGTATCAGTCCCCTCACCACGCCTTGCACGTGTGCGCGGGTTGCCATGACGCGCCGCGTCGGTGCAGGAGGCGCGTCGCTTTCGATCACGAGCACGTCGATGTCGTGACGCAGTCGTCCGAGCAGATATTCCTGATCGTCGATGAGAATCGCGACAAGATCGGACTCGGCGGGCTGCGCACGCGCCGCGATCACCAGCAGATCACCTTCGGAGATTCCGAAATGCGCCCAGCGATCGCCCTCAACGGTGAGCACAAAGCCCTCGGCATCCGGGCCAAGCCACGCAGGTACCGTAATTGATTCATAACGCCCCAGGGCGTGCAGGCGCCCCTCTCCGCCGATCCGACCGAGCAAAGGCAGTCGCGACTCCTTGATTTCCGCGGGACGACGCAGGCGCACGCCACGTTGCTTGCCCAGCATCGGCTCAACCAGACCTGCTTCGATAAGTGCGCTCACCTGCTTGTGCAGCGAGCCGCGTGACACCAGGCCGAGTTCGGAACAGAGTTCTGCGAGCGTGGGCGGCTGTGCGCCTGCGGCGGCGCGCGAGCGCAAGTGTTCAAGCAGATGTTCCTGGCGACGAGTGAGGGCAATGCTGCCCTCGGCGCTGATCGGAAGTTGGGCGCGGCCGCGCAGTGGCGGAGGGCGTGCTGACGCAAGTTGTTGATTGGCCGTGCCCGTCGGGTTGTTGGCCTGCGATGCCAGGGCACCCGCTACGACCGCCCCGTGGGGGGTTACCTCGGCGCCCACCTGCTTTCTCGTAACAGCCACGGGTTCCGCGTCGGCAGACCAGAGGTCGAGCTGCGGCACTTCACGCTTGCGCCGACGCGGGAGTCGCAAAGGCGTAGCGGAACTCTCAGGCGGATCGGTCGGCGGCATATTGAAAACCGATACGAAACGAACAGGGAGCATCGTAACGCGCCATGGAACTTCCGTCGCCTGGTTTTCGCGCAGGTATGGTGCACGAACTGTCCACGAGCGAATTCCTAATGGTCAATATCGTCTGGTTTCGGCGCGATCTTCGATTGACCGACAATCCCGCACTCGCCGCAGCGTGCGCGACGGGGGCTCCGCTCGTGTGCGTATATGTGCACGCGCCCGAGGAGGAAGCGCCCTGGCAACCAGGCGCTGCGAGCCGCTGGTGGCTGCATCACTCGCTCACTGCGCTCGATGCCGAGCTGCGTCTGCGCGGTCAAAGACTATTGATCCTCCACGACGCCAGCGGGCACGCCCTTGAGCGGCTGGCACGCGAAGTTGACGCGACTGATATTCACACCTCTGCGCTGATCGAGCCAGCTCTGCGGCAACGCGACCGCAGCGTGCAGGCGCAGCTGATCGAACGCGGCATCGAGCTGCATCGGCATGCGCCCAATCTGCTGTTCGAGCCGGCATCGCTGCGTACCGCAAAGGGCGATCCGTACCGCGTATTCACGCCCTTCTGGCGGCAGGCGCGAGCACAACTGTTGCCGCGCCCGCCCTTGCCTGTGCCAGGAATGCCACCGCCACCCGAATCCATGCCGGCAGGTGTAGGGATCGATGTGCTGGGACTATTGCCGCGCATCGATTGGGACCGGGGCTTGCGCGACAACTGGCGAACGGGCGAGCACGGCGCGCGGGTGGCGCTGAATGAATTTCTGGACGATGAAGTGCCGCTCTATGCCCAGGCGCGCAATCGGCCGGACCAGCCCGGCACTTCGCGACTGTCGCCGCATCTGCACTTCGGCGAGATCACGCCGCAGCAAATTGTGTGGGCCATGACGGATCGCGGATTACTCGAACGCGGCGAAGCGTTCGTGCGCGAGCTCGGGTGGCGCGAGTTCTGCCATCACCTGCTGTGGCACTACCCGCACACCACCGACGCGCCGATGGATCCGCGCTTTGCCGACTATCCGTGGCAGGAACCACCCGACGCCAAACTGCTGGCAGCATGGCAACGAGGAGTCACTGGCATTCCCATGGTCGATGCCGGCATGCGCGAACTCTGGCACACGGGCTGGATGCACAACCGCGTGCGCATGGTGGTGGCGTCGCTGCTGACCAAGAATCTGCGCATGCACTGGCTGCACGGTGCGCGCTGGTTCTGGGACACGCTGGTCGACTCCGATCTTGCCAACAACAGCGCCGGCTGGCAGTGGACCGCCGGCTCCGGTGCCGACGCCGCGCCGTACTTCCGCATCTTCAATCCCGTGCTGCAGGGCGAGCGCTTCGACCCGCGCGGCGATTACGTGCGTCGCTGGATCCCCGAGCTCGCAAAAGTCCCCGCACCCGCCATCCACGCGCCCTGGAAGCTAGGCTCGCAAGACCTTGCAGCGTATGGCATCGCCAACAGCGTCTACGCCGCACCGCTGATCGACCTCGCGGCTACGCGCGCGGCCGCCCTCGAAGGGCTCGCCGCGATGCGCGCCGGCGCGTGAGCAGCGCGTGGCGCTACCATCGGTGCGGGTCTGCGCAGGGGAACGCGATGCCGGTAGCGAAAGTGGTGCGGGGCGAGCGCGAAGCGATGGCGCGTGTCGATACGGCGTGGTTGCGCATGGAGGCGCCGACCAATCGCATGATGATCACGGGCGTCATGACGTTCGCATCGCCGCTGGCGCTCGCCAAGCTCAAGCAGGTGATCGCGCAACGCTTTCTCGCGTTCCGGCGCTTTCGACAGAAAGCCGTGGACACGACTGCCGGCGCGTTTTGGGAAGACGACAACGACTTCGATCTCGACTGGCATGTGCGCGTGACTGCACTGCCGGGGCGTGCCGGCAAGGCCGAGCTGCAAAGTCTCGCAAGTCAGCTCGCATCGAGTCCGCTCGATCAAGCGCGACCGCTGTGGCAATTTCATCTGGTCGAAAAGTTCGGCGCGGGCTCGGCGCTCATCTCGCGCCTGCATCACTGCTACGCGGACGGCATGGCGTTGGTCCAGGTGATGCTTTCTCTGACCGACATTGAAGCTCAGCCAGCGAAGACCGTTGAACTCGAGCGCGCGTGGCTCAAGCGCGATCGCGGCACCGTCACCGACCGTCTGTTGCAACCAGCGCGCGCAGGGCTCAAACAAGCGGCGCATCTCGGCGGCAAGGCGTTGGCCAAGGGCCGCGAATTGCTCGAAGACCCTGCGAGGCTGGAACAGCTCGCGCAAGGTGGCGGTGAGATTCTGCGCGAGCTGGCGGTGGCGTTGTCGCTGCCGGACGATCCGCCGACGCGGCTGAAGGGCTTGCTCGGTGCGACCAAACGCGTCGCATGGGCAGAGCCGTTACCGCTCGGCGAGGTCAAGACGCTAAGCCACGCGCTCGGATGCACGGTGAACGACGTGTTGCTCGCGGCCGCCGCCGGTGCGGTGCGCTCGTGGCTGCTGGAGCAGGGCGATGACATCGATGGCGTGACCATTCGCGCCACCGTTCCAGTGAACCTCCGACCGCTGGAACACGCCAAGCAGCTCGGCAATCACTTCGGGCTGGTGTTTCTGGATCTTCCGATCGGCGAAAGCAATCCGCTGCGCCGGGTCGAGCGCGTTGCCGAGTGCATGCAAGGACTCAAGCGCTCCAAACAGGCTGCGGTGACGTTTGGATTGCTGGCCGCCGTCGGCATGGCGCCCGCGCCAATTCAACGCATGGCGCTTGAGTTGTTCAGCCGCAAAGCGTCAGCCGTCGCGACCAATGTGCCGGGACCGCAGCAACCGATGTACCTCGCCGGCAGCCGTATCGACGACATCATGGTCTGGGTGCCGCAAAACGGATCGATCGGCGTCGGTATCAGCATCCTTTCCTACAATGGCCGTGTGCACTTTGGGCTCATCGCCGACGCCAAACGCATTCCCGACCCGCAGGCGGTAATCGATCGCTTCGCACCCGAGTTCGAGAAGCTGCTGCTTATCACGTTGATGGAAGACTGGGCCGCGCCCATCACCTCGGCCGACGCGCAAGCGACACTTGTGCACTACGCCCAGTAA
>JBKJND010000336.1:0-2716 GCA_046596095.1 Ahniellaceae bacterium
AGCTGCTGGCCCTCGACCCCGCGCTCGTGCTGCCGTTCTAGAACCGCACGCTTCTGTAAAGCGGGGCTTGCTCCGCTGCTCTTCGCGATGTCTCAGCCGAGCAAGCTCGACTCTACAAATGCTCGTCTCAGGGCGCGGAGGCGGCGCGTCGGGCCGTCACCGCGTCGGTCAGTTCGCCAAAGCGCTTGATCTTGGCGTCGCGCTCGACGCTAAGTTCCAGACGACGGTCGCGACGACTCTGCATATACGCGCGCTGCTGATCCATCTGATCGCGCGTCGCTGCGATGTTCCTCGCCACGCGTTCGGGCACCGTCCTGTTGGCGCGTTCGGCGTCGGCGGCTGCGCCGAGCAGGCCACCGAGCGTGCGATGCTGGCTCTTCAACACCGAGCCCGCTGCATCAATCTCGCCGTCGACGACCCTGATCTGCTCGGCATAAAAACTATGCAGCTCGCGTTCGTTGGCGAACGTGGCGGTAAGGGCCCGGTCGGCTTGCAATGCTGCAGCCACGATGGCTGCTTTTTCGGCAGCGACGACCATCGCCGCTTTTTCAGCGGCGATTTCTTCTGCGGTTTTCTGGCGCGCGATGGAGCGGATCGCGACGCCGTCGGCATTGAGCTGGGCACCGCCGCCGGCGCAGCGTTTCGCATCAAAGGATTGCGAGTAGTAAATCGCGCCTTCCGCGCTCTTGCACTTGTAGATTCGGCTCGTGGCATTAGCCGGTGCGACGGCCGCCAGAACGACGATCAGCGGCAGTATTTTGCAACGCATTCGCGACATCTCACGGCTCTCCGGCAAGCGATCAGTGGCCGGGCGGTCCCGGCGGCGCGCCGTAGCGCTCACGATAGGCCCGCAGTCGCGGCTCGTGTTGTTCAAGAGCACGATTGGTGCCAACAAGTTCGATGAGATCGGACAGGCGAGCGATTGCCACGACCGGAACCCTTGACTCGCGTTCGAGCTCCTGAACCGCCGACAGGGCGCCGAGGCCCCGTTCCTCACGATCCAACGCCACCACGACCCCCGCGGCTTGGCACTTGCCGGCTTCGATCAAGGCCAGCGATTCCCGAATGGCGGTACCGGCGGTAATGACGTCGTCGACGATCAGCACGCGCCCCGACAAAGGCGCTCCGACCAGGGTTCCGCCTTCGCCGTGCGTCTTGGCCTCCTTGCGGTTGTACGCAACCGGCAGATTCTCACCGCTGCGCTCGGACCAGGCGATTGCCAACGCGGTGGCCAGCGGGATGCCCTTGTAGGCCGGCCCGAACAGCATGTCGAACGCGAGCCCCGAATGCGCCAGCGCCGCCGCGTAGCAGCGGCCGAGCAAAGCGAGATCGCCTCCGCCATTGAGCCGCCCGGCATCGAAGAAGTACGGGCTCACGCGACCGGACTTGAGCGTGAATTCGCCCAGCCGCAACGCGTCGCGCGCAATCGCAAGTTCAAGAAATTCGCGCTGGAACGGGAGCATGGCCGCGCCATGATAGCGACCGCGCCGAAGCGCGCATCGCGCTAGCGGGATGGGCGGGCAGTCACGGGTTCGGACCCGAGCGTGGCGCGCTGCACGGCGGCGAGGAATTCGGGGTCGGGTTGGCTGCCGACTTTTTCGGTGCGCGCGAGGACGCGGCCTTCGGCGTCGAGCAGAATCAGTGCGCTGCTGTGGTTGAACTCGCCGTCGGCCAGTGCGCGATAACGGATGCCGAGCACTGCGGCAATGGATCGGACAGCGCCGGATGGTGGGCTGGCCAGCGTCCAGCGCGCGGGATCGAGCTTGCGCTTGGTCGCGACCGACTTTAGTGCGATTGGTGTGTCGCGCTTCGGGTCCATGCTGATGAGCACGATGCCCACGCGTTGCAGTTGGGCCGGCGTCAGCTGCCGTTCGACCGCCTTGCCGCTGTCGATGATCAGCGGGCAGATGTACGGGCAGGACGTGTAGAACATCGAGACGATCCGCACTTTGCCGCGATGGTCCGCCCAGGCAAATTTTTTGCCGTTCTGGTCGGTCAGTTGCACGGGTAGGTGGTAAACGGAATCGCCCGGCAGAGGCGCTCGCACGGGCTCCGCGACTGCACTGGTTGCCACCAGCGCCAAGGCCGCGAGCAGGCATGACCAATCTTTCATTCGATGTCCCTGGCGCAGCGAAAACCGAGGTTGGCCGTCGTGTCTTCCGCGTTGAGCGCGGACAGCATCGCGACTCGCATCAGCACCGCGTAGTGTTCGCGGTCGTCCATGAAAAGTGCACCGGCGCCGCAGAACTTCGAGGTGTTGCCATCGGCCTCGCTGCGGTTGTCGGCGTCCACCAGCAGCGCGGAAAAATCCTCGGCCCATTCCCAGACGAGGCCATGCAGGTCCTGCACGCCATAGAAGTTCGGTGCCTGCAGGCCGGCGCGTTGCAGCGCCTGATTCGACGGGCGCGAATACCAGCTGAGGATGCGTTCGCGCCACGCCGAATTGCTGCGGGCGTCCCGCTGCGTTTCATCGGCGGCTGCGGCGTATTCCCACTCGATCCACGTGGGCAAGCGCGCACCTTGCGCCGCGCAATACGCCTGCGCCGCGAACCAGCTGACTTGCACCACCGGTTGTGCGGGCAGGGCTTGTGGCTCAAGCGTAGAAGGACCCGCCCAGTGCGACAGATAACGGGGTTCGGCGAACACGCGGGCAACGCGATCGCGGCGCCAGTCAGGATGAGCCCAGACGAACTCCAGGAACTCGGCGTTGGTCACC
>JBKJND010000401.1:0-10008 GCA_046596095.1 Ahniellaceae bacterium
CTATTATCGGCGCGCTTGGTCACGCAATCGCGAAACGCCTTGGAATCCATGTTGCCCTTGAATTTTCCGGACGCTTCCGGCCCGCTGGTACTGCGCGGCCCCGTGGGCGCGATTGAAGCCGTGATCGAGGTGCCGGAGGCTGCGGAGGCGCGGCTCGGCACGGTGATCGTCTGTCATCCGCACCCGCTGCACGGGGGTACGCTGCACAACAAGGTGGTGACCATCATCGAGCGCAGCCTGCGCGAATGTGGCCTGCGTACGTTGCGCTTCAATTTTCGCGGAGTCGGCGCCAGCGAAGGCACGCACGATGACGGCAACGGAGAAACCGCGGATCTCGAACAGCTCGCACAGTGGGTGGCTCACACACGGCCGCAAGACGCCTTGTGGCTGGCGGGATTTTCGTTTGGCGCTGCGGTCGCGGCGCGCGCTTCGCTGACGCTTCCGTGCGCGCAGCTCATCACCGTCGCGCCGCCGGTCGACAAGTATGGTTTCGAGAGATCGCTTCCGCCCACATGTCCGTGGCTGCTGATCCAGGGCGAGGACGATGATGTCGTGGAACCTGCGCAGGTCTACTCCTACGTCGAGAAACTGGACAACCCGCCGACGCTGGTGAAGATGCCCGGTGCGGGGCATTTCTTCCATCGCAAGCTCATGGACCTGCGCGGCGCGCTCAAGAACGGCATCAAGGCCAACCTGCCACCGCCGGACCCGGCTTCGAACCACGCGTGAGCGCTGCGCCCGAATCGCCGTCGGCGCGCTATCGCGCCGGAGTTTCGGCCGGTTCCTGGCATTCGGATCCTGCGCAGGAAGCGGTGCTGCCGCTGCTGGACCGTGTCGCTTGCGCGGTTTCGATCGAGCCGGTCAGCGGTCCACTCGCGCGCTTGTTGAAACGCGCGCCGCACGTACCGCACGGTCTGTACTTGTGGGGAGGCGTCGGTCGCGGCAAGACCTTTCTGATGGATCTGCTGTGCGCGTCGCTGCCACCGGCGCTCGTGTTGCGGCGGCATTTCCATCGCTTGATGGGCGAGGTGCATGCAGAGTTGGCGCGATCCGGCAACGTGCGCTCGCCGCTCGCCGCGGTCGCCTCCCGCCTTGCCGATGGTCGAAGGTTGCTTGCGCTCGATGAGTTCGTCGTCAATGATATTGGCGACGCGATGATTCTGGCCGAGTTGCTCAAGCAGATGCACACGCGCGGTGTTGGACTGGTCACGACTTCCAACATCGCGCCGCGCGATCTCTATCGCGATGGGTTGCAGCGCGCGCGTTTTATGCCGGCGATTGCCTCGATCGAGCGCCATTGCACCGTGCATGAGTTGACCGGCAAGCAGGACTATCGACTACGCGCGCTGACGCGCTCGCCGGTGTATCGCGTGCCGGCCGATGCGGGCAGCGATGCTGCGCTCGCCACGATGTTTGCTGAAGTCGCCAGTGGACCGATCGAACGCAATGGCATGGAAGACGTCAACGGCCGCGCGATTCCTTTCCTGATGCGCAGTGGTGGCGAGATCTGGTTCGCGTTCGCGGCGCTATGCGAAGGTCCGCGCGCAGTCGCCGACTACATCGAGATCGCGCGCGACTTCCACACCGTGATGATTTCGGGTGTGCCGCGTTTCGACGGTGGCAACGACGACCCCGCGCGACGCTTCGTGCATCTGATCGACGAGTTCTACGACCGCAACGTCAATCTGGTGATAAGCGCAGCCGCGGAACCGCTGGCGCTTTATTCCAGCGAGCGCCTGCGCCGCGAGTTCGAACGCACGGCCAGCCGGCTGATCGAGATGCAGTCGACCGAGTATCTCGCGCGCGAGCATCGCCCCTGATTCGGCTGATAGGATCGTGCGCTGTCACAAGGGACCCGGATCATGCGCAACGCAACGAACATGTGGACGACCAGAGCTCTGGCCGCAGCGATTTTCCTGGCGTGCAGCGCGGGTATCGCTGCGCAGCCCGCAATTGACGCCACGGTCGACGCTGCGGCGAAGTCCCTGCAACCGAAGGTGCTGGCGTGGCGGCGCGATATTCACGAGCACCCCGAGCTCGGCAATCGCGAGACGCGCACTGCCGCAAAAGTCGCGGCGCACCTGAAAGCGCTGGGTCTCGAGGACATCCGCACCGGCGTTGCGCACACCGGCGTGACCGCGGTGCTGCGCGGCGGCAAACCCGGCAAGCGCATTGCTTTGCGCGCGGACATGGATGCGTTGCCCGTCACCGAAACCACAGACGTGCCGTTCGCGTCCAGGGCCACCGCGCAGTTTCGCGGTGAGACGGTCGGCGTCATGCACGCTTGCGGACACGATTCGCACACCGCAATCCTGATGGGCGTCGCCGAAGCGCTCGCGGCGCAGCGAGCCGACCTGCCCGGCGAGGTGCTGTTCGTGTTCCAGCCTGCGGAAGAAGGCCCGCCCGAGGGTGAGGAAGGCGGCGCGGCGCTGATGCTCAAGCAAGGCGTGTTTCGCGACTTCAAGCCGGAGGCTGTGTTCGGACTGCACGTGATGTCGACGCTCAACGCCGGCAAGATCGGTTACCGCGCCGGTCCCATGATGGCCGCGTCCGATCGTTTCGAGTTCGCGGTGATCGGGCGCCAGACGCACGGATCGATGCCCTGGGGTGGCGTCGATCCGATCGTGGCTGCGGCCGAGATCGTCGGCAGCGCGCAGCACATTGTCAGTCGCCGCACCGACATCAGCCGCCTGCCTGCTGTGGTGACCTTCGGCGCGATCAAGGGCGGCACCCGTCACAACATCATTCCCGATCGCGTCGAACTCATCGGCACCATCCGCACCTTCGATGAAGACGTGCGCAAGGCAATCCACACGGACCTCATCAACGTTGCGAACCACGTGGCCGCCTCGCATGGGGCGACCATCGAGGGCAAGATTCCTGCCGACGAGGGCAATCCCGTCACCGCCAACGATCCGGCGCTGACCGCGCGCATGCTGCCGAGTCTCAAGCGTGCGGCCGGTGCCGACAACGTGATCGAGATTCCGCTCACGATGGTCGCGGAGGATTTCTCGCTGTACGCACTGGAAGTTCCGGGGCTGTTCTTCTTCGTGGGCGCGACGCCTGCAGGTCAGGACGTCGCGCGGGCACCCAGCAACCATTCGCCGGCGTTTTTTCTGGACGAATCGGCGCTCGATCTTGGATTGCGCGCACTGCTGACGGTGAGCCTCGACTACCTTCACGCTCCGGAATAGGCATGTAGGTCAGGTCGCGTCAGCGACCTGACGAGAAATCGCGTGACCCGCTGTCAGGTCGATTTCCGACCTGACCTGCGAAAGGCATGCGAGCCACGCGATGAATTGGCAATAAACCTTGCCGCGCCCTGCACACTTTGGCGCTTGCCGATCACGATTGCGCTGGACTAACGTGCGGGCTCCGCAAAACGATCCCGCGTCCTTGACGATCGGGATCGACTGCGTATCGCCAATGAGGAAGACCATGATCGGAACGCCACGCAAACCGGGCACCCCCACGCTCAAGCCAAGTTCCTCGCTGGGCGCCAAGACCGCCGTCCGCAGTCCGTCGCTCGCGCCCGCGAAAAAAGCCCCTGCGGCCAAGCCTTCGCTCGCCAGCACTTTGTTCGGCAAGACCAGGGCACCTGCTGGGACTGGACCCGTGGCTAGCGGGATCTTCGGCAAGAAGCCCTCGACCGGAACCGGCATCGTCGACAAGGCTGCATCCGCAGCCAAGAGCGCACGGATTTACGGTGCGACGGGTGCGGCTGGCACAGGCGCTGCCCGCACTACGACCTCCGCGAGCAAACCGGGTCCGAGCTTTGGCGGAGTGCGTGCAGGCTCCAGCAGCACTGCTCCAGCTGCCGCACCGAGGAAGGGAATTTTTGGCAACGTCGTGGGGGGCGTCGCGTCCACCGCGTCCTCGGCGCCGCGCGCGCTGCCTTCCACTTATACGGTGCTGCAGGGTGACAGCCTGTCCAAGATCGCCAAGCGGCTTTATGGCAAGGCCTCCGCGTGGCGCAAGCTGTTCGACGCCAATCGCGACCAGATAGACGACGCAGACCTTATCCACCCCGGGCAGGTTCTCAAGGTTCCGCTGCTCTGACGTGTTCTGTTCGCGCGCGTCCGATCACTCTCATTTCGCACATGCTCCCTGGAGATTTCCCATGCACAAGTACCGTTTATTGACCGTCGCCCTGATCGCTGCACTTGACGTCGTCGGCTGCAAGAAGAAAGAAGAAGCCGCAGTGGTGACGCCCGACGTCACGACCGCTCCCACCACAATGCCGGACGCGATGCCGACCGATCCTTCGATCGCAACGCCCATGCCCGATCCTGCGATGGCCTCCACGTTTGTGGTTCGCACGATCGATCTCGGCTCTGCGATTGGCGCCGACAATCGTGTGACCACGCCGGCCACGACGTTCCGCCCCTCCGACACCATTTACGCTGCGGTCGCCAGCGATGGCAGCGCGGCCAGCGTCAATGTCGGCGCGAAGTGGTCGTTCCAGGATGGTCAGATGGTCAACGAGGCGAGTCAGGCCATCGCACCGACCGGCCCCGCCGTCACGACTTTCAACATCAGCAAGCCCGATGGTTTCCCGGTCGGTCGTTACAAAGTTGAGGTGATGGTGGACGGTCAGCCCGCAGGGATGAGCGAGTTCGAAGTCCGCTAATTCGAGTTGCGACTTTGAAGTTCCGATCGCGCCGCGCTCGCAAGGGCGCGGCGCTGTCTTTGGGGAAGGGGATTAGCGCGTAATGCAGGACGATCTTGCGCAATCGGCACTCGGCAAATCGAGCCCTGGCACGGCCGGTTACGACCCGACGCTCCTGTTCGCGGTGCCCCGCGCACCGGCGCGCATAGGGCTCGGGATCGAGTCGACGCTCGCTCGCCCTCTGCCGTTCGAGGGCGAGGACGTATGGACCGCGTACGAACTGTCGTGGCTCGATCCGCGCGGCAAGCCCCAGGTTGCGATCGGTGAGCTGCGCGTGCCGGCGACTTCGCCGAACCTCGTCGAGTCCAAGTCGCTCAAGCTGTATCTCAACGGGTTCAACAGCGAACGCATGGAGAGTGCGGATGCGCTGCGCGCGCGCGTGATCGTTGATCTTGCACGCGCTACGGGTAGCGACGTGCGTTTCAGCTTGATGCGCGCGGATGCGCTGGCGGACGGGCACCGTTCGCGCGACGACGCGGTGTCGCTGGATGACCTCGATGTCGCGATCGAGCACTACGGCCCGCCGCACCCGGATCTGCTCGCTAACCCCGCGCAGCGGATTGAAGAGACTCTCGTCACCGATGCGTTCAAGTCCAACTGTCCGGTGACCGGCCAACCGGATTTCGCGAGCGTGTGGATCCACTATCGCGGACCGCGCATCGACCGCGAATCCCTGCTCCGATATCTCGTTTCATACCGCGAGCACGCAGCGCTGCACGAACAATGCGTGGAGCGCATTTTCTGCGATATCGACGCGCTTTGCGCACCCGAAGCGTTGGCGGTGGCGGCGCGCTTCACGAGGCGTGGTGGACTCGATATCAATCCGCAGCGCGCGTCGCTCGGCTACGCGGTGGTGTGGCCGACGCGCACTGCGCGCCAGTGAGCAGCGCAGCAGCCCGCTGGCATATTGGCGCCAATGCATTAGCGCATTGGCGCATTGGCGCATTATCTCGTTATGGAATTGGCGCGTGACGATCAGACATCCGCGCGCGCGGGTCTGGTGCCCGGTTTCACCGAGCGAGCGAACAAGATGCCAACTTCGTACAGGATCCAGATCGGCACCGCGAGCAGGATCTGCGAGATGACATCCGGCGGCGTCAGGATCGCGCCGGCAACAAACGCGCCGACGATGACGTAAGGCCGCGCGCGCTTGAGCTGCGGAACGTCGACCACGCCGAGCGCGACCAGGATCACCACCGCCACCGGAATCTCGAAGCAGATACCAAAAGCGAAAAACAGAACCAGCACGAAATCGAGGTAATGATTAATGTCCGGCGTAACCGCGACCCCTTGCGGCGCGACTGCAGTCAGGAACGCGAAGACCGCCGGCAGCACCAGAAAATAAGCGAACGCGCAGCCGGTATAGAACAGCAGCACCGAGGAAGCGAGCAACGGCGTTGCGAGTTTCTGCTCGTGCCGGTAGAGCCCCGGCGCGACGAATGCCCAGAGCTGATACAGCAGCCACGGCATGGTCACCAGCAACGCCACGAAAAACGTCAACTTGAGCGGCGTGATGAAAGGCGTCGCGATATCGACCGCGATCATGGTCGTGCCGGCAGGAAGTTTCGCCAGCACCGGTTGCGCAAGCAGTTGATATAGCCGGTTGGCGAACGGCACCAGCGCCAAAAACACGCCGAGCAGCACCAGGATCGCGCGCAATAGTCGCGTGCGCAGCTCCACCAGATGCGCGATCAACGACTGCTCGGGCGCGCCTTCAGCGCTGGTCATGGGAGTCGTTGCTGGCTTCGTCGCTTGACGAACCGAGGGGCTCTGAGGCGCTCGCTGTCGAGTCCCCGTGCATGTCGCTCGCAACCAGGGGTGCCTCAAGCGGGGCATCATCGGTCTCCATGCCCGCCGCTGCACCCATCGCGGCAACCGCAGCACCCGTGGCTGGAGAATCGCTGAGCAGTCCCGCCTTGCGCGTTAGTCGCTTGGGATCGAGTGTTTGCGAGACTTCGCGCAGAGAGCGACCGAGCAGATCGAAAGGCTGCTCGATCTCGCGCTGCGCCTCACCGAACGGTCGCCGCAAAGCCTCCGCATCGAGTTCGCGTTCAAGCTCGCTTTTCAAGTTGAACCAGCTCGCGCGCGCGCGTCGCAGGAGCGCACCCAGCGTACGCGCCGCACCCGGCAGTCGCTCGGGCCCGAGCGCGAGCAGCGCCACCAGCCCGATGACCGCCAGCTCGAAGAAGCTGACGTCAAACATGCGCCGCGAGGCCTGCGACCGAACTCGCGATCAGCGTTCGACGCGATCGCGCGTCGCTTCTGGCGTCGAGACCTCAGCCGGCGGCGGCGCGTCTGCGCGCAATTGCGCGTCCTTGTCGTCCTCGCTCATACCTTTCTTGAATCCGCGCAGCGCGCGACCGAGATCACCGCCCAGATTGGCGAGCTTGCTCGACCCGAATACCAACACCACGACCAGCAGCACGATCAACCAGTGCCCGATGCTCCAACTGCCCATCTGGGGCTCCAGAATCTCCAAGAGATACCGAGGATAACGCAGCGCGTGTTATCGCGCCGACGTGCCTATCGTCATGACCTGCATTCAGCGCGCAAACTCAGCGCGAGGTCGACTCTTCCAGCAGGTCGCGGAACGCGACCAGGGATTCAGGTGTGCCGCGAGTGCCGCCTTCAAGAATGCGGCGTGGTGTGATGCCGCGGCCGTACACGCGTGCGTTGCTGCGTTCGCGTACTCGAATGACCGAGCCATCGAGCGCCACGCCTGCGAACAATCCGCGCGAGCGCGAGTAGGAGTAAATCTCCGCCTCGAACCTTTGATCGGTCGACATGGCAGCGCTGCGGCCCACCGGACCCGCTGCGACCGACGCGTCGGCTCCCAATGTGAACTTGCCGTTGACGATGGAGTCGACGCCGCGTCGTGTGCGGAATACGAGAATGATGTCGGTCGACTCGACGCCGGCCTGAAATCCGACCGAGCCGCCCGTGAGCGAAATAAAGATCGGGTTGGACCACAGCCCATCGCGCATGCGCACCGACAGCAGTCCTCGACCGTGCCGACCGCCGAAGATCAATCCGGCCTTGACCACGTGCGGGATGACCGCGATCGCTTCGGCGTCCCGGAGGAGGCTGTCGGGAATCCTGTGATCGGGCGTGTCCATGCTGTTGTGCAGGACTTCGACGGCTTCACCGGCGAGATCGACTTCGCGATCGGCATCGGCGAACGCCGGCGCAGCAACAAAAGCGAGTAGCAGCCAAAACCAAACTTGCCGCGCGCAGAGAGCGCTTCGTTGGAGCGGGCCTTGCTTCAACATGAGGGATTCCAGTGAGCGACTGACTGACGACAGGTCGGTTTGGAGTCGGCGCGGCGCCGAAAAGTTCAGGCGACGAAGAGTCAGGCGCGGCGTTGCCAGCGCAGCGCAAGTCCACCGAGCACAGCGACCAACGCCGCGAGCAGCGCCTGCCCCGGCACATTGCCGGCGGGCACGTTCGAAACGACGCCGCCACCCGCAGGCGCGCAGCGCGGCGGCGCTATCGCGAGACCTTCGCCGTCGTCCGCGATGGAGTGTCCGGTCAGTGTGCCAACACCGGTTGCGGTATCGATGCGTGCAAGATCGCTCGCGCGATTGGGACTCGTCGGGCGGTAGTCGAGCACAGCCCAGAGAACGCCGTCGGCGTCGAAATCGAGGCCACCGTCGTCGAACCGCAGCGTGCTGCCAAGGCCCGTGCCGATTGCCGATGCGACGCCCGTCGTGGTGTCGATCTGATAGAGGCGCTCGTCGCCGCTGGCGCCAATTCCAAACAACTGGGCGCCGCGCCCCGCGAGCCCGGTGATCTTCGCGCCGAGCGCTCCGACCAGGCGCGTAGCGCCGGTTGCCGTATTGACTTCCCATAGCTTCGACGCGGTTTCCGCAGCCAGCCACAGCTTGCCGTCGCAGGTGAAGCCGAGTCCGAAGTCGAGATTATTGCCCGCGCCGGTGCCTTGTCCCGTCAGGCCGAGACCACCTACGACGGTGCTGAAGCCGGTAGCCGGATTGATGCGCAGCAAGACTTCGCTCGCGTCGGAAACCGCGAACAGCGTGCCGTCGGGCGCGAAAGCGAGACCTTCGACATCGAACACGCGCTCGTTGCTGGCGAGGCGGAAGTCGCCGACCAGCGCCTGCGTACCCGTGCCGAGATCGACGCGATACAGGCGATCGAACGAGCTGACATAGCCCACCGGCGCGGCCTCGACCCACGAAGCCGCAGGTAGAAGGATCGCGCAGGCCAGTACAAGCCTACGGGCGGTCGACAGCATCTTCGTTCAACTCTTGTCTCGAGGGCGCATCCCTGCGTTACGCGGTTACTCTGAACCCTGCACAGGTTTCTTGTGATAATCCCGATAGCGGCGGCCCGATAACGACGGGCCGGCCAACGGCGAGCGTTGGCGCGCCCGATCCTAACAGAATTTTCACTGGCTTCAAGGGTTTACGACGGCGACCGCGAGGTCCTTTGCAGATTCTGCGACGCCGTTCGAACTCGGGTGCCTGCGACGAGGGAGTTTCCTGCATGACCGAGTCGTCGCCTGGCCTTGAGATGCCGTTATCCCCCGTCCGCGGACGCACCGCCGTGTTGCTGGTCAACTTGGGCACACCGGTAGCGCCCACCCCGCGCGCGGTGCGGCGGTTCCTGGCGGAGTTTCTGCACGATCGCCGCGTGGTCGAGCTGACGCGCTGGCTGTGGTGTCCGCTGCTGCATTTCGTGATCCTGCCCTTGCGCGGCGCGCGTTCGGCGCGGGCCTACGCGAGCATCTGGATGCCGGAAGGGTCGCCGCTCAAGGTGTTCACCGAACGCCTGACCGCGGGTGTAGCCACTGCGCTCGGGCGGCGCGCGCCGCACTGCGACGTGCGCATGGCGATGCGCTACGGAGAGCCTTCCGTCGCGTCGGTATTGCGTAATGCGCGTGATGCAGGTTGCGGGCGTGTTCTCGTGCTGCCGCTCTATCCTCAGTACTCGGCCACGACTACCGCGTCGATTTTCGACGCGGTCGCACGGGAGCTGATGCGTTGGCGCGATGTGCCGGCCGTGCGCTTTGTTCGCGACTACGCGCTGGACGTGAAGTGGCTGGACGCGATTGCCGCGTCGATTGCGGTGCACTGGCAGGCACAAGGTCGCGGCGAGCGATTGCTGCTCAGTTTTCACGGCATTCCTGAAGCATTTGATCGAGCCGGCGATCCGTACCGCCTGCGCTGCGAAGCGAGCGCGCAGGCGATACGCGCGCGGCTTGACGTCGACGCGGCGTTTGCGCCACTGACATTCCAGTCGCGCCTCGGCCGCGCGCAGTGGCTGGCGCCATACACCGAGGCAACGCTGCGGCAACTCGCGAAGGACGGCACACGGACCGT
>JBKJND010000060.1:0-3015 GCA_046596095.1 Ahniellaceae bacterium
TCACTCAGCTCGACCAATTTCCGATTGATACGGCGTGGCGTTTCGAAGCAAGCTTCGGACCCCCTCCTGCCGGCAAGACCAACGACATCGCCAGCGTCATCAACACCATCGAGGCGATGCCGAATCCGGGCGCCGTGGTGTTCAAGAACGAAGGCAAGACGTTTCGGCTGGAAGCCGTGGACGAAGGCGACGGTCAACTGTTCCTGATTTTTGCAGATCGCACCAACGGCAAGAGCACCTACGGCCCCGGACGTTTCCTGTACGCCGACAAGCCGGTCGATAACCGCACAGTCGTGGATTTCAATCGCGCCTACAACCCGCCGTGTGCCTTCAACGCCTATTCGACGTGCCCGTTGCCGCCGCCGGAAAACCGGCTGGACCTCGCCGTCACCGCCGGCGAAAAAAAGTACGTGGGACCCGGCGCGCATTGACGAACGCTCACGATTGCCACGGTCTGGAATCTGGTGTTTGCATTCGTGGGAGCGGCGCAAGCCGCGATTGCCTGGCCCGGTCGAACCCTTGATCGCGGCTAGCGCCGCTCCTGCAGGAGCCATTGACGCTAAGCGTCAGCGGCCGCTAAACGCGGGTTTGCGGCGCTCGAGAAACGCGCGCGTGCCTTCGCGCATGTCGTCGGTGGCGACGCACACCGCGAACGCCGTCGACTCGTAGTCGAGACCCACATCGAGGCTCGCCTCGCTGCCGATCAGCGTGGCATCGAGGATGCCGCGCAGCGCATGCGGCGCGCTGGCCGCCAGTTGCGCAGCGAGCGCATCGACCGCAGCGTGCAGAACTTCTGGCGCATGCACCGAATGCACGATGCCCAACGCCAACGCGCGTTCGGCGTCGATCGTGCGCCCCGTCAGGCAAAGATCGAGCGCGCAGGCGCGACCGGCCAGACGTGCGAGTCGTTGGGTTCCCCCGAATCCGGGAATGACGCCGAGATTGATCTCAGGCTGTCCCCACTTCGACAGCGTGCTGGCGAGGCGCAAATGACACGCCATCGCCAATTCCATGCCACCGCCCAGCGCGTAGCCGTTGACTGCAGCGATGACCGGCTTGCCCAGTCGTTCGATACGCGTCATCAGCGCCTGACCCGCGCGCGAAAACTCGAGCGCTTCGACCGATGTCAGCTTCGCCAGCTCGGAAATATCGGCGCCTGCGATGAAGGCCTTGCTGCCGGCGCCGGTCACGATCACGACGCGAATCGTTGCATCGGCACGCGCGGCCTCGAATGCCGCGTGGAGCTCGGTCAGCGTGTCGCGGTTTAGCGCGTTCAACTTGTCCGGACGGTTCAGAGTCAAACGCAGGACGCCATCGGACGCCGCAATCAAGACGCAAGCTTCAGCCACGGTCGCAGCCCTTGTGTTCGAGGAGGCGTGCAGTTTACGCGAGCTTGCGGGTTCGCTCAGCTAAAATGGTTGCACTCTATTCTGGTCGCGAACTCACGCATGGCCGTCGCATTCGCACGCAATCCCTGGAACAGCACGACCGCGATGCTGTCGCCCTGCATTGGCGTGTGCGAAGTGGATGCTGCGGGAATCTGTCGTGGTTGCGAGCGCACGCTCGATGAAATCGGCGACTGGGCATCGATGGACGATCGCGAGCGGGTGCGGTTGATGCTGCACGTGCTGCCCGCGCGAGCGGCCGGTCGTGCGCGGTGAACGCGGCCTTTCGAACATGGTGAGTTCAGCGCGGCGGAGCCGAACAGAAGCCGCCCGCGGCTTGCATCCCCTGGATGCGCCGTCGCTGGGTACGCCTGCCAATTTGCCGGATCTGCTTGACGGTCTGGTCTCGCCGCTGTTGCGTCCGGCGGCGGTCCTTGTCGCACTGGTCGAACGCGGTGCGGGCCCGCAGGTGTTGTTCACGCTACGCAATCCGGATCTCACGCATCACGCGGGGCAGGTGAGCTTTCCGGGTGGGCGCCTCGAAGCGGGCGAGACCCTCATCGAGGGCGCGCTGCGCGAGGCCGCCGAAGAAATCGGCCTGGATGCGGGATCGGTCGAATTGCTCGGCTATCTCGATCCGCTGGCGACCATTTCGGGTTATCGCGTCACCCCCGTCGTCGCCTGGTTGTCGGCGGCAGCGACCCTGCGCGCCGATCCGCGCGAGGTTGCGGAAATATTCGAGGTTTCGCTCGCGCACCTGCGCGATCCGCTCACTCGCGCGGAGCGGGTGATCCAATGGTTGGGACGCGAGCGCCGCATCGGTGCGTACAAGCATCCAGTACACGATATCTGGGGCGTTACGGCATCCATCCTCGATCAGTTGATTGCGTTGCCCGACTCTGCCTTGCAAAGGAAAGGCTCTTGAACATCCTCATCGACGTCGTCGCCGCGCAACGCTTGATGGAAAACGGCGCGCCCGTTCGCGTGATCGATTGCCGCGCGGTGCTAGGTGATGCCGCGGCGGGTCGCAACCTATGGTCGGCGGGGCATATCCCGGGAGCCATGCACGCCGATCTCGAATCGGATTTGTCGATGCCAGGCCCGGCAACCGAAGGTCGGCACCCGTTGCCGGACGACGCCCGACTCTCCGCGTCGTTTTCCCGCTGGGGGCTGACACCCGAGCATTGGCTGGTCGCCTACGACGCGGGCGATGGCGCTTACGCGGCCCGCGCGTGGTGGCTGGCGACGCGTTCGGGTCACGCGCGTGCGCTGGTGATCGACGGTGGATTGCGTGCGTGGACACACGCCGGCTATCCGTTGGAGTCCGGCGATTCGGCAAGGTCGATCACGCCGGTCGGGCGGACGTTTGCGCTCAACCGGTCCGCGTTGATCGACGCCAATACGCTGAACGTGTTGCTCGGGGCTGACGCTACTTTGTTGCTCGATGCACGCGCCACGGAACGATTCCGGGGCGATGTCGAACCCATCGATGCAATGGCCGGGCACGTACCCCGCGCTCACAATCGCCCGTACGCCGACAACCTCGAAAACGGGGTCTTCAAGCAACCGGAAACTCTGCGTCAGGAATTCGAACTGCTGTTGAAAGGTGCGGCGCCTGAGGATGTAGTGC
>JBKJND010000471.1:0-6206 GCA_046596095.1 Ahniellaceae bacterium
CATGTCCAATCCGATGGACGTCACACAAAACGTCGAGCTCAAGCTCGCGTTCCTGAAGCATTTGCCGAAGCGCCTCGAGACGCTGTATCGACGCGTGCAACGGTTGAGTCAGGGCGGCTGGGACATCAATGCAATGTCGCAGTTGTTCAGCGACGTTCAAGCCCTGACGGGCACCTGCGGCCGCTATGGGCTGGTGGAGCTCGGTCAGAACCTGTATGCGCTGGAGCAAGTGCTGGGCGACCTGAGTCGCGGCGCGCGTCTACCCGACAAAATAGTGGACCGACAGATTCTTGATCTCGTCGATGAACTCGCGTGGCGTTCGGACAGCGAATCGCAGGCATTGACCGAGCATCGGCAGGGTGCGGCTGCGCCGACCAACGACGCCCCCGCACCGGTCGAACAGGTGCTGCCCAGCGCGCCTGCGGCGACGCCTCAGGCACCGTTCTTGTCTGCAAGCGTTGCCTCGATCATCGTCGCTACCCCCTCGCCCACGCCGCTCATTCCGCCGTCGCCCGCCGTCGTCGCACCGGCGTTGATCGACGCCGAAGCGCGCGCCGCCGCGGCGCGCCTCCTCGGCAGCTTGACGCCTGAAACATCGTCGCTCAGCGCCCAGCCACGCAATCGCGCGGGCAGTGGCTTCCAGCCACGCACGAGCGCCTTGCGCGTTTATCACTTGAGCAGTGGCGACGGGCCCGCTGAACTTGCGTGCGCCGAACTTGCCGCCGCAGGCGACACGGTGGAAACGCTCGACGACCCTGAGGAAATGGCCGAGATGATCGGGGCGATCGCTCCGCATCTGGTAATCGTGGATACGGCGTTTGGCGATGCGCTGCCGCTCCTTGGCGCGGCGCTGGTTGCGGCTCGCGAGAACGCAAGGCATCGCGTGTTCATGATCGTTCTGGCAGAGCGTCAGGATGTGACGCTGAGGCTTGCCGCCATGCGCGCCGGCGCCGACGTGTTCCTGCCTCCGCCGGTCGATGCACGCGACGTGCTGGTGCGCGCCCGCGCATTGCTCGAAACGCGCAACGAGTCGCCGTTCCGCGTGCTCATCGTGGAGGACGACCGTGCCCAGGCGATGTTTGCCGAGTCGATCCTGCGCAAGGCTGGAGTCGAAACGCACGCCTGCCTCGAAGCGCTGGATGCGCTCGACGTGCTCGACGAGTTCGATCCGGAGCTCATCCTCATGGATCTCAACATGCCGGGTTGCGATGGCATCGAGCTGACCACGCTGATCCGCGAGCGCGAGCGCTTCCTCAACACACCGATCGTGTTTCTCTCGGGAGAGCAGGACAGCGAGCGACGTTTCGACGCGCTCAACGTGGGCGGCGACGACTATCTCAACAAACCCATTCGGCCCAAACATCTGATCTCTGCGGTCACCAACCGCATCCGGCGTGCACGCCAGCTGCAAAAGCGCGTGCAGGCGCGCGAGCCGCGCGACGAAGTGACGGGCCTTTATGAGCGGGCATTCCTGCTTGATCGTCTGTCCGAGGTGCTTTCGGGCGACCCGCGCGAGCAGGGCGCGCTGATGTTCTGTCGCCTGCACGGCGCGCAAGTCGAACGCGAAAAGCATGGCGTGCTCGCCTTCGACGCGCTGATAACTCAAGCAGGCACGTTGCTGACCTCGCAGGTGGCGCTCACCGATCTGGTCGCGCGTTTCGGAGAAGACACGTTCGTCATCTTCCAGCCCGAAGCCGAGCCCAAGCAGGCGCTGGCATTCGCCGCCAGCTTGCGCGACACAGTCGGCCGGCATTTTTTCGATGTCGAAGGTCGCGGGGTGCTGCTCCGCGCAGCCGTCGGCATTGCGCCGTTGGCCGTGGGCTGGACCGATATTGGTGCCTTGCTCAACGCTGCCGACCGTTCCGCGACCAAAGCGATGAGCGACAAGAATTTGAACCCGGTGCTGTTCGCGCCACCCGTCGTCACCCTCGACGCGCCTGCGCTCGATATCGCACAGCTGATGCGCGATGCGCTCCGCTACGACGGGTTCCAGCTGGTGTTCCAACCGATCGCTTCGCTGCGCGGCGAAACCGAGGAGCAGTTCCAGGTGTTGCTGCGTCTGACGGCGCCGGACGGACGCATGCTGCTGGCTGCCGACCTCATCCCCGAGGCCGAACGGTCCGGGCTCATCGTCGATGTCGACCGCTGGGTGCTGTCGCGTGTGCTTGCGATCTTGCAGGAGCGCAGCCGCAACCTGAGGCGCGCGCGATTGTTCGTCAGTCAGTCCGCGCAGACTTTGCAGGATCCAGGGCGAGTGCAGGCGGTCCAGCAAATGCTCGAAGCGCGACGCATCGAACCCGAGCTTCTCGCGATCGAGCTCAGGCTATCGTTGGTGGCCAACATCGCGGACGCCGCCGTCGCGTTCGCCGCGGCGGTTCGCGCACTCGGCTGTCGGATATGCCTGAGCGGCGTTGAGGTAAGTTTGGCCCACCGCGACTTCGCCGAACGGATGAGCCTCGACTACATCAAGGTCGCGCCCATGCACGTGGCGGCCGCCAACCGTGACGCCAAAGGACGCGAGGAACTGCAAAAGCTCGTCAATTTCGCCCGCGAACACGACCTGCGCGTGATCGCGCCCATGGTCGAGGATGCCATGACGGCGGCGCTGCTCTGGTCGACTGGCGTCGACTTCATGCAAGGCAATTTCGTGCAGCAGGCCACGCGCGCCATGGATTTCGACTTCTCGGCCGGAGCGCTATGAGCCGGAGCCCCCAGAACTCCGGTTTGCGTTGATGGCCGCGGCCGATTGGCATCAGAAGATGCAACGCGCGCGCCTGCTGGCGCTGGTTGCGTTGCTGTGTTGGCTGCTGACTGGCGTGGTGACGTTTGTGGGAGTGCCGGCTTCGATAAGTATCGGCATCGCGGTGCTCGGGCTGGTGGCGGCGGCAGCGGTCTCTTATTCGCTCGGTGCGGTGCTGGCCAGCAGCGATTCGCCGCAACCGCAAAACGTCGGTGCACCGGGGCGCGCCTTCGAAGCGATTGACCCCACTGAGGTGTTCGAGCGCGAGAGCGAAGAGATCGAACGCCTGCGCGTGATCGAGAACCAGTTGCGGCTGGCCAAGCAGGAAGCCGAGTCGGCCACGCTTGCCAAGGGCGAGTTTCTCGCCACCATGAGCCACGAGATCCGCACGCCGCTCAACGGCATCGTGCCGCTCATCGATGTGGTGCTGTCGTCGACGCTAAACACCGATCAGCGCCAGTGCCTTGAGACCGCTTACGCTTCGGCGCAACAGTTGGTCTCGATCGTCGACGACATCCTCGATTACTCAAAGATCGAAGCCAATCGTCTCGAGCTCGAGAGCGTCAGCATCAACCTGCGCGAGCTGGTCGATTCGGTCGCGCAATTGATGGCGCATCCGGCGCAGGCCAAGGGCGTGACTCTCAGCGTCCGCTTCGATCCCAACGTGCGTCCCATCCATCGCGGCGATCCGGTGCGCCTTCGGCAGTTGCTGACTAATCTAGTGAGCAACGCGGTCAAGTTCACCGATCGCGGCAGCGTGACCGTGCAGGTAGGTCGACGCGGCGAGACCCCTACGCACACGCAGATCCTGTTCGCGATCGTCGACACAGGCCCCGGCATCGACGCGCAGGCGCAGCAACGATTGTTTCAGCCCTTCATGCAAGCCGACAACTCCGTTACGCGTGTGTTTGGCGGCACTGGTCTCGGCCTGGCTATTTGTCGACGTGTGGTGGAAATCATGGGCGGCGAGATCGGCGTGAAATCCGAGCCCGGTCGTGGCTCGACATTCTGGTTCAGCGTGCCGGTACTCAAGGCACCGGGCGACATCGCTACTGTCGCGCAGGGAGTCACCGGCACGCGAGCATTGGTCGTGAGTGCGGACCAGACGCTGATTCGCGACCTCGCTGCTTTTTTTGCCGGCGCCGAGATCCAGCACACGCAGACCAGCCTCTCTTCCGATGCCGTGTCGCGTTTGCGCGGCAACCCGAAGGCGCCACATGGCGCTCAGACCAGCGGATACCAGTATGCGTTCCTCGACTGGACGGGCATGCGCTTGACCGCACAATCGATGGCGCGCGGTCTGCTCCGCGATCCTGCGCTCGCGCACTTGCGCATCGTATTGTTGACGCAGCCGCAAGACGAGCTGCCGGACGACCTGCGCCGACATCCGCAAATATTGATTCACCCGCGCGCGTTCGAAGCATCCAAGCTGCGCGCCGCGCTCGATTCGGACGGCAAGGCCGCAGCGCCGCTCAAGACCGTCGAAGACTTGCTTCGCGCCGGTTCGCTCGATGCGCGTAGCGAAATCGTGGCGCCTTCTCCATCCGCCCCCGCTGGCCCCAATTCGTTTCAGCGCCGCGCCGGTGATTCCGACGCTGCCCAGACAGCTGCGCTCCAACCGAGCCCGACGGTGCGATCGAAGGAGACGGTGCGATCGCACGAGGCGGCGAACGTCGTGCAAACAGATGTGGCGGCAGCCGAGATTGCGCCGACCGCACTGCGCAGGGTGCTGCTCGTGGAAGACAATCCGGTCAATCGCCAGGTCGCACAGCGTCTGTTGTCGATTTGCGGGCTGACGGTCGACGTGGCCGAAGAAGGTGCCTCGGCATTGGCGCAACGCTTTGCGCACCCGTCGCCACTTCTGATTCTGATGGATTGCCAGATGCCGGTGATGGATGGCTACGCCGCGACGCGCGCGATTCGCGAGCGTGAAGCACGCGAAGGTTTGCCGCGCATGCCGATCATCGCGATGACCGCGAACGCCATGCTTGGGGATCGCGAAAAATGTCTGCAGTCCGGCATGGACGATTACCTGTCGAAACCGCTCGATCGCAAGGCTCTTGCGCTGACTCTGGACCGCTGGCTGGCCGTGTCCGAAGGTCGCACCACCGTGATGGCCAAGCGTCGCGAAGTGGTCTCGTTCGATTCGGCGCCAGAAGACGAATTGCCCGTTGCAGCGCCCGCACGACCTGCGGTCGCAGTTGCCGCAGCCGCTGCCGACAATCGGCCGGTCGCGCGACCGGCACCGGCAGCAGCAGCAGCACTGTCGCAAGCGCCGGCGCCGCCACCTGCTCCGGCAATGGCGGCTCAGGCTCCGGCATTGCGCGCGCTCGACAGCGACATCGTGGACGATCTCATAGACATGATGGGCGATGATTTCGCCGACCTGGTGCGCATCTATCTGCACGATGCGCCGGTGCACGTCGCGGAACTGCAAGCTGCGGCTCAGCGCAACGATTTGCAGGGACTGATCGCGCCTGCGCATATCCTCAAGTCTTCGAGCGCGAATCTTGGCGCGCTGGCGTTGGCGGAGCACGCACGCAGTATCGAGTCCGGAGCCCGACTAGGTCAGTTGCAGCAATCGCCCATCGACATGACCGAACAGCTCGAGCGAGCCTATCTCGAGGCCAGCGCCGAGTTGACGCGGCTCCTGACGCTGCGCGGCGATTAGAGGGGTCAACTAGAGGGGACGGAGCTAATTAGGTTGCAACTTAATTAGCTCCGCCCCCGTCACGCCCTATTCGTTGAGCTTGCTCTGCAAATACAACGGCTCTCCGAGTTTCGCGATCAGTTCCAGCTGAGTCTCCAGCCAGTCGATGTGCTCCTCCTCGGATTCGAGAATGTTCTCGAGCAATTCGCGCGAGGTGTAGTCCTGCACCTGCTCGCAGTGCGCAATACCGGCGCGCAGATCCGGCAGAGCGATGCGTTCCAGCGACAAGTCGCATTCGAGCGCCTCGCGCACGCCTTCGCCAATCTGGAGCTTGCCAAGATTCTGAAGATTGGGCAGGCCTTCCAGAAACAGGATGCGCTCGATCAATTTGTCCGCGTGCTTCATCTCGTCGATCGACTCCTTGTACTCGTGCTCGCCGAGTCCACGGAAACCCCAATGTCGGAACATGCGCGCGTGCAGAAAATACTGGTTGATCGCGATCAACTCGTTGTACAGCGCCTTGTTCAGATGCCCGATGACGCCGACGTCGCCTTGCATGGTGTAGCTCCAATGTTGTGCCGACGGCGAGTGTAGGCATTCGCGCGACGCCGTGAGGGAACGCTAATCGCTCGCATTGGGCGCCTGCCCTTGTAGAGCGGTGCTATGCGCCGCCGACTTTGCACGACGCCACCGTCCAACAGCAGCCGGACATAGTCCGGCTCCTGACGTTTCCCCGGTTTTTCGGCTTGCAACGCTCGCTTGGAATCGAACTTCAGAAGCGCCTGCAGTCAGGTCGGCAGAGCCGACCTGACCTAC
>JBKJND010000016.1:0-5110 GCA_046596095.1 Ahniellaceae bacterium
ACGGTCGAACGCGGTACCACCGTGTCCGATTTCGACCCCATCGAGAAGTCGCGCGGACACTCGCTCGATTCGGCGATCGCCTCGATCGATCACGCCGGCATCCACGTCAACCTGATCGATACCGCGGGCTATCCGGATTTTCGTGGTCCAACGCTGGCCGCGCTCGCGGCGGTTGAAACGGTCGCGATCGTGGTCGATGCAGACGCCGGCATCGGCCACGGCACACGCCGCATGCTGGAGCACGCACGCGCACGCAAGCTGTGTTGCGCAATCGTGGTCAACAAGATCGATCACGATGCCGCGCAGTGCGCGCGCCTGCTCGACCAGTTGCGCGAGGCATTCGGCAACGAGGTGCTGCCGCTCAATCTGCCCGCTGAGGGCGGCAAGAAGGTGATCGACTGCTTTGGCCAATCGAGCGGCGACTCGGATCTCGGCGCGGTCGCCGGCTGGCACCAGAAAATCATCGACCAGGTGGTCGAAGTGAACGAGACGGTGATGGATCACTATCTGGAGCAAGGCGAGGAAGGCCTGTCGTTTCAGGAACTGCACGACGCGTTCGAGCAATGCCTGCGTGAGGGTCACCTGGTGCCGGTCTGTTTTGTGTCGGCGCGCAGCGGCGTCGGCGTCAAGGAACTGCTGGATGTGGCGGAGAAACTGTTCCCGCATCCGGGCGAGGCCAATCCGCCCTTGTTCGTCAAAGGCCGCGGCGCCGACGCTGCCAGCATTACCGCCACCATCGACCCGAAGGCGCATGTGATCGCCGACGTGTTCAAGATCGTCAACGATCCGTTCGTCGGCAAGCTCGGCATCTTCCGCGTGTATCAGGGCACGGTGCGCCGTGACAGCCAGCTGTTTGTCGACGATGGCAAGAAGCCGTTCAAGGTCGCGCACCTGTTCAAGCTCAAGGGCCGCGAACACGTCGAGATTGCAACAGCGATTCCGGGCGATATCGCCGCGGTGTCCAAGATCGATGAACTGCACTTCGACGCGGTGCTGCACGATTCGCACGACGAGGACGAGATTCACCTCGCGCCGCTGGATTTTCCGAAACCCATGTTTGGTCTCGCGATCGAAGCCGCGAGCAAGGGTCAGGAACAAAAGCTCGCCAATGCGCTGGCCAAGCTCGCCGAGGAAGACCCGACCTTTCAGATCGAGCACCATCACGAGCTCAATGAAACAGTGGTGCGCGGTCTTTCCGATCTGCACCTCAGAATCATGCTCGACCGCTTGCGCGACAAATACGGCGTCGAGGTCAAGACCAGGCCGCCGCGCATCGCGTACCGCGAGACCATTGGTGGCAAGGCCGAGGGCCACCACCGGCACAAGAAACAGACCGGCGGCGCCGGCCAGTTCGGCGAGGTGTTTCTGCGTATCGAGCCGCTGCCGCGTGGTGGCGGTTTCGAGTTTGTCGACGAGATCAAGGGCGGGACCATTCCCGGCCAGTTCCTGCCGGCGATCGAAAAAGGCGTGCGCCAGGTGCTGTCGGGCGGCGCGCTCGCCGGCTATCCACTGCAGGACGTGCGCGTGATCGTGTACGACGGCAAGTATCACGCGGTCGATTCAAAAGAAGTGGCGTTCGTGTCGGCCGGCAAGAAGGCGTTCCTGGACGCGATCGGCAAGGCGCGCCCGCAGGTGCTCGAACCTATCGTCGATCTCGAAGTGACCGCGCCCGAGACGCACATGGGCGACATCACCAGCGGCCTGTCGTCGAAGCGCGCGCGCATCAACGGCACCGACAGTGTGCGCGGTGGCGAGATTGTGGTGAAGGCGCAGGTGCCGCTGTCCGAACTCGAAAGCTACGCGGCCGAACTCAAGGGCGCGACCGCCGGTCGCGGCACCTACGCACTCGACTTCAGTCATTACGAACCCGTGCCCGCGCACATGCAGCAAAAACTGGTGGACGCCTTCAAACCGCATCACGAAGAAGATTGATGTGAGCGCTGATGCGGGCAAGTCCATGAAGCAGTTTGCGGTGATGGCATTTGCAGCGTTTGTTGGCGTTCTGGCCGCGCTGCTCGTGTATTACCTCGTTGTGACGAAGCCCGGTATCCAGAACGAGTTCGCGCGCGTCGACAAGGCGCGCAGTGACGCAAAAGAGGTCGGTCGCGAACTCGAACGGGCGGCCGACGAGAGCGTTGCGCGAGCGCGTGCCGGGTTCGAGTCGCAGGCGGCGGACGAACGCCGACATACACTGGTGGCGATGGCGTTTGCCGCCGGTCAAAGCGCAAAGCTGACTGTGGCGGAAGGCTACAGTTCGCTCGGACGATGGCCTTCCAGTCCGGCGGAGACCGGCTGGGGAGAGCCCTCGGCGTACGCCAACGACGGCGCTCGCAGCGTCGCCATTGAAGCCGACGGCGTAGTGCGCATCGATTTGTCCGACGCAGTTGCCAAAGGTGCAAGTATCCGCCTCATTCCGACTGCGGATCCGAGTAGCTACCAGCTGCGCTGGCGCTGCGAGGTGCAGGGTTTCAGGGAGTTGTTGCGATTTGCACCCAACTGCAACCCTGCGCCTGGTGATTCAACGCCAGCCTTGATCGGCGAAGCGTACGCGCCCGATGCACCCGCAGCAACGCCATAGTGGAGTCACCAGCATGCCTGTCTTCGAGGTCACGAACGTAAAGTCTCCGAGGCTGGCTATCGAGCAGCGGGACTGAGCGAATGCCGAAAGCAAAAGTCGCCAGGGACGCGGTGCGGCTCACCGACATTCCCAACATCGGCCATTCGATCGCTGAGGATCTCGCCAGGCTCGGCATTGACCGCCCGCAACAGTTGATGGGTCAGGATCCCTATGCGCTGTACGCGCGCATCAATCGAGAGACCGGCACGCGCCACGATCCCTGCCTGTGCGATACGTTTATCGCGGCCGTGCGTTTCATGGAAGGCGCGCCGCCGCATTCGTGGTGGCATTACACAGACGAACGCAAACGCCACTTCGCGCGCTAGTGACGCAAGTTCAAACTATCGATCGGTTGCGGGTTCGGTGCTGTTGTTTGTCTTGTCGTCGGTTTGCGGCACGATGGGTGTGCCGAGCAATACAGGCGCCTGCGGCATCAATTGCCCTCGAATCGCGCCGCCTGGGAAATCGATCGTGCGCACCAGCACGTAGGTCAGGCCGTCGCGCATCGCCTGTTCCTGCTCTGCCGTCAACGTCATAGTGAGGCCCGTTTTGCTGGCCCCGGTTTCACCCTCGCCTACATTCAAGGTGCCGATCGCGACGCCGTTCTCGGTAGCCTTGCCGAGCAGCAGCTCGACGCTCGCGGCCGCGGAAGCGAGTCCGGTGAACGCAATATCCATCGTGACCTTGCCGTCTTCGGTCAGCATTGCCAGTGCTTGCCCGGACGCTTTCGATTCGGTGGCAGACACCACGCTTGCTCCATCCATCATCGCCATCAGCTTGAGGTCGGAGACCTGAGCTTGCGCGCCGAATGCAAGACAAACGGCAATCAATGCGCAAAAGTTTTTCATCACGGTTACTCCGGTGAGGAACGCCGCGACATTACGCGCCTAGCCGCAACCGGCGATGAACCGTCGGCGAGTGCTTCTGTAGAGCCGGACTTTGTCCAGCTGCGGACCGACCGTCGAGTCACCCAGGAGCAGCGGCGCATAGCACCGCTCTACAACAGCCGTGCGAAGCGAAGCATGCCCGCACTCTGTTTGCGACGCCTCTGGCCGGTTTCGAGCATCAGATTTCGAAGCGGTAGGAGAGTTTGACTAGCAACTGTTCGTCGTCGCGCAGCGAGAAGCTGTCGACGAGTTGCTGCTCGGCGCCGGTCGCGAACTCGTCGAACGCGTTGCCACCCCTCGCGTACACGACGAAGAGGTTCGACAACGGTGCCAGTTCGTAGCGGTAGCGGATCTGGAAACCCATGTTGCGCAAGCTGAAATCTTCGATGGCCTCCAGACTCGGCACCGGCGTTCCGTCGGCCGCCACCCGCCACGCGCGCTCGTTGACTGCATCAAGACCCAACGCCTGCAGTTTGATCCGGAGTTCCTGCTTGCCCCCGATGATCCAGTTGAGTCCGGTATCGAGCTGCAGCGTGCGCTCGCGAAACGTGCCCAGCAGATTGTCGCCCCGCCACAGCAACCAGTCCGGGTTGTAGCGCGCGAACACTCCCGTGAACACGCTGAGGTCGTCGTTGAAGAAATAGTTGACCTCGCCAGACGCCGACAACGCAGTGCTGCCGATGCCATCGAGGCCCTCGGCAGCGACCCGCGCGTTGCCGTACAACTGCCACGCGCCCTTGCGCGGACGGAACCGCTCGTAGTACGCAAAGAGTTTTTCCGGCACGCGCACAAAGCCGGGGCCGTTGCCGCGCAGGATGAGGTCGTCGTGACCCGCGGCGAAAGCCGCCACGTTGAAAAACGCAGTGCCGCCGTCGCGCAGTTCCGCAAGACGGCTCACCGAGGCGGCGTAGGCCAGGCGAAGCCCCTGATCGTTATAACGCGCCGACGCCGCGTAACGCCAATCCTGACTGCGGTAGGGAGATTCGTCTCCGTACGCCGTGAGGCGATGCGCAAGCTGGTATCGCACAAAGTTGAAATTGTTGCGCTCGAGGAAACCGAAGTCGTTGAGCTGCAATTTGTCGCCGAGATGCACGCCGTAAATCTGATGCCGCCAGTCGTTGCCCCTGTCGTAGTCGGCCTGCATCTGCACGCCGCTGTCGCGCTGGCGAGCTCCGGCCATGTCGATGCTCGATCCGACCAACTGTGTGCGCAGGTTGAGCTGCGGGTTTGGCGTGAAGCGATGATCGACGCCGAACACAGCAGCGGTGCGATCGAGGAACGGTCGATCCACGTACGTTGCCATCACGCCGAAGTCGTGTACCTCGGACTCGCGCGTGGCACGCGCCGCGTAGAAGTCGCGCCCGACGTCCTCGCCTTCGGTGGCCGCAAACACGCCGTAGTTGATGCCGGCAAAGCTGCCGTTGAGCTTGATTGCCGCGAGTACATCGCCGGAGCCGCTTGCATCGTCGGCGACTGCGCCAACGCGCCGCGTGTACAGCAGTCGGCTCGACGGGCTGAGCGAACCGAACGGCAGGTCGAAAAACGCCTGGTTCTCGGTGAAGAACGGGCGCTTGTCGCTGAAGAAGGTTTCAATCGCGCCGAAGTT
>JBKJND010000228.1:0-2722 GCA_046596095.1 Ahniellaceae bacterium
TTCATAGAGCTTGGCGGCGAGCATTTTCATGGCGCGATCTCGGTTGGCGTGCTGACTGCGCTCGGTTTGACACGCGACTACGGTGTTGGTCGGAACGTGCGTGATCCGAACGGCCGATTCAGTCTTGTTGACGTGCTGTCCGCCCGCGCCGGACGCGCGATAAACGTCGGTCCTGAGATCGGCAGGATTGATGTCGATGTCAATTTCGTCGTCGACTTCCGGGGACACGAACACCGAGGTGAAACTCGTGTGCCGGCGATTGTCGGAATCGAACGGCGACTTGCGCACCAGCCGATGCACGCCGGTCTCGGTCTTGAGCCAGCCATAGGCGTATTCGCCTTCAACCCGAAATGTCGCCGACTTGATGCCTGCCACTTCGCCACCGCTGACCTCAAGCAGTTCGGTCTTCCACTCGCGCGATTCGGCCCAGCGCAGATACATGCGCAATAACATTTCCGCCCAGTCCTGCGCTTCAGTGCCGCCGGCGCCGGCCTGAATGTCGACGAACGCGGAATGCGAATCCATCTTGCCGGAGAACATGCGCTGGAATTCAAGCGATTCGACTTCGGCCGCGAGCTTCTCGACATCGCGCTCGACCGCACCAAGCGTGTCGTCGTCGCCCTCGCCCGCCGCCATGTCCAGCAGCTCGCGCGCCTCGATCAGCCCCGCGTCGAGTGTCGTCAGTCCGTCGACGACGCGCGTCAGGGCTGCGCGTTCGCGACCCAGCGTCTGCGCGCGCTCCGGGTTGTCCCAAACATTGGGCGCTTCGAGCTCGCGTCCGACTTCCTCAAGCCGCTCGCGCTTGGTTTCGAAGTCAAAGAAACCCCCGGAGCGATGTCACGCGCTCAGTCAGATCCTCGATGCGAAACAAAACCGGATTGATTTCCATAACGCCGACTTGAAGCTCAACAAACGGCCGCGGATTGTAACGAACTAGCGACGCCAGAAGCGGAAGCGATGCCTGCGTTTGTACTCGATGACCCTGCCGTCTTCGGAATCCAGTCGAAGGATCTCGAATTGACCGGTGGCGTGCCCCGCGATGGCTTCCCGCAGAACTTCCGTGCGCGGCGCTCGGCGCGCGTCGAGCACCACCGAAGCGTGCTTCGCTGCTATCGCCGCCGCGAGACTTGCCAACACCGCAACACGCGCCAGGCGTGCCATCGCGTGAAATTCAGAGTCGGTCCCGACGAACGCGTTGGCGTCGCTCGCCACCTTGAGCGGCATCTCGCCGGCGCCCCACAGCCACAGCGAATTCACGGGTTCAAGTCCGCGACGCGCGCGATCGCGATTGACGGCATGATCGTGCAGCACCATCTGCGTCTCGTTGAGCAGGCGCGACCACTCTCGCCCAGCGGCATCGCCTGCGGGTAGCGGCGTGCCCGATGCACCAAGCGCGTCCTCAGGGTCGATGAATCGCGGCATCGGTCGGCCACGTGCCAACTGTACGTACCAGCGCTGCGGATTCGGCACCGAAAACATCATGCCCATATCGTGGAACGACGGCCGCAGCGACGCGGCCAATGCGTTTGCTTCAGCGGCTTCGAGCGCCAGCCCGTCGCCAAAGGCGAGCAATCGCAGACCGCCGGCCTCGACTTGAACGTATGCCGGATCGGCGCGCAGCCATTGGTGCCCCGCGGTATCGCCACAATCGAACTCGCGCGTGATCGCCGCCCACGCGGGCGGTTTCGGCACCACGTCGAACGCCCGCAGCTGTTGCGCGCGAAGGCCCGGCAGCGCGCCGGCGATCGCATCGCCACGCGCGCGCAGCGCGCCGAGCAGCGCCGCATCGCCCTGCCCTTCCAGCACCGCCCAAGGCGGCAACAGCAGCGTCAAGCGCGATGTCATTCGCCTGTCAACTCTCGCACTCGCAACCTCTGTCACTTCTTCGTGATTGAGACGACAACTGCATTCTCTTCTTCTGCAACCTTTGCCAACTCAAGAGGCAAAAAAATATTGACATCACTAATGGTCGACGGACCACGGGATCGAACCAAGAACCAAACAACTGGCAAAAACCAGGCGAAAATTCGAACCAGCTTTCGCCATCCTCTCGCTGCAATCATCGCCTCATGACTTGAGAGGACCTTGCATAACTGATGAAACTCCTCCTCTTTCATCCTCACCAGCGGCGGTCGCGACCCCAATAGCGCATTCTCAAGAGTCGACATTCGGAGCGTCGCAGCTTCCAGGACGGGCGGCTGCGGCGGCATTTCAATGGTCCCGATAACCATCTCAATCACCCGACGAACCGACTGAGGTCCACATACATACGCATCGGCCTAGACGACGTAACGAACGCGACTGATTTCGTATTCGCGGGCGCCGCCGGGGGTGGTGATGGTGACGATGTCGCCTTCGAAGCGGCCGATGAGTGCGCGTGCGACGGGGGATGAGATCGAGATCTTGCCAAACTTGATGTCGGCTTCGAGGTCGCCGACGATCTGGTAAGTGACCTTTTCGTCGTTGTCGTCGGCGAGGAGGTCGACGGTGGTGCCGAACACCACGCGCGATCCCGGCGTCAGGCGCGTGACGTCGATGACCTCGGCGTTGGACAGCGCAGCTTCGAGTTGCTTGATGCGGCCTTCGGTAAACGACTGCTGGTCGCGCGCGGCGTGGTACTCGGCGTTCTCCTTGAGATCGCCGTGTGCGCGTGCTTCCGCGATCGCCTCGATGATGCGCGGGCGCATCACCGATTTGAGTTGTTCGAGTTCCTCACGCAGGC
>JBKJND010000132.1:0-2778 GCA_046596095.1 Ahniellaceae bacterium
GTCCAAGGCATGCATCTGGTTTCATGGTGTCCTGCCAATGCACTGCGGCTGTTAATAGCTCGCCATCGCGACAGTGGGTGCCTTCTGGCCGCGAGCTGGCCCGAAAGAGCAGTGGCCCCTGCGGGCCGCTTCCTCCGTGGAAGGAGGTGACACGTTCCTTTCAGGGGTCACCGCAATGTCCACGGTCTTGTTTGCAGCCGCTGCGCCGCGTCTTGTTTCAGCTATCCAGCGGAGCGCGGTCGGCTGGCGCCGACCACTGTTGCGCGGGGCGCTGCTCATCGCCTCACTGCTGCTGCTGGCGGCGCCGCTTGCCGCGCAGATCAGTATCGGTCCGCAACTCAATGCTGCGCCGACCAACGGTACTGCGCTGGGCACGATCAGCGTCAGCGGCGATCGGTTGTTGATCGGTGGCGATTATCGCGTGGTGCTGGTGGTGGCCGCGAACGACCGTCGTACGCTCGCGACGGTGCTCGATGGCGACGGCGAATTCACGCGCAACGTCACGATTCCGAGTATTGCGCCCGCCAGCTATTCGCTTGAGCTGACGGTAAACAACGTGCTGCGCGACTCGGCCAACTTCCGCGTGCTGGCGCCGCTGGCCATCACGTTGACGCCGGTGAGCCCGCGCGCCGGAACGATCGTGAGCTTCTCCGTATCCGGCTTGACCAACGGCAGCTTGAGCCTGGTGTATGCAGGGCGCACATCCTTCGGACCCGTCAGCGTCACCAACTCGACTTACAACGGCCGCATGCGAATTCCGACAGACCGACCGAGCTCGTTGCCGGCCAACGTGGTGTTATCAGCCAACAACGGCGTCGGCCGGTTGATATCGCGCCGCGGTTCGCGCACGGTGAGCGTGCAGCCTGCCAACCTAAATCCTTTTGCGCGCGTGCTGAGCAGTGCGCCTTCGATCACCTCGCCGACGCCACGCCAGACCCTGCGCGTCACCGGAAGCGTCGGCACCAACGAGGCCACCGCCACTGACGTGACGGTCCAGCATTTCTGGACCGGCAGCGATGGCCGTACGCAGCCGATGGGTGCGGCGCAGGCGGCGGTGTCGGCGGGCGGCACCTTCGACCACGGCATGCGCACCCCGCAGATCGGCACGATGTCGGCGGCGCAAGCGCTGGGTCCGGGTCAGATGACGACGGTCACGCGGTTTCGCGACAGCAACGGCGTGGCGCAGCACACGAGCACCACCGGCAGCACCCTTTCCTCGCGCCTCGATACCGACGCGGCGATTGATCTCACACTGAACCTGCGCGGCAGCAACGGCGTGAACATCGAAGGTGCACGCGTTGATCTCGTGAATGTGGATATCGACGAGTTGTACCCGCCCAACAGCAACGAGGGCGCAGTCTCGCTTCAAGGCGCCATCAGCGGCGCCATGGCCACGCAATTCGACCCGCCGCCCATCTCCCAGGAAGCGCTGGGTTGTCCGGCAAACATCGAGCGGCAATACACCAACGCCCTTGGCCGCGCGGAGTTCCAGTTCGACCTCGCCGTGCCTAACGGCGGCACCGACGTGGATGGCAGCGGGCCACCGGCACAGGCGACGATCATGCCGACCGATGTCTGCGTCCCCAGCAGCCCTGGTAATCCGGGCTTCTGCACGGTCATCGATCCCGCCGGCGTCCATTTCAGGGCGGTGGTGCGCGCGCGCCATACGGGTTACGGGTATGAGGAAGGCAGCGCTACCGACCGGCGGGAAAGGCCCGTCACGCTCGACGTGCGCATTGATCGCTACACCGGCCAGATGAAGATCACGACCTGCAGGCCGGGCGTGCCTTGCGTAGAAACCACTTACCAGACCAGCGCCAACATATTCCTGACGCTGCCGAGTCTCGGCAACAGCGGACTCACGCTGGGCGATCCGTACTTCGTCAACGCAGGCGGCGCGGAAGGCGCTTTCGAGGTATTGGATTCGACCAGCGGCATCGTCAAGTTCAAGCCCATCACCGACCTCACGCCCTTCGAGGGGACGCGTGCGACCTTCGAGCCTCCACAACCGCCCGCACGCGTGGTGGAGTTTCGTTACAACGCAGGCGCCGGCCGGCCTCTCGCCAGCGCTACGTTTTTCATGCGGAAGGGCAATTCGATCGAGTCCATTGCGATGACTGGTCCGACGGCAAGCGCAAATTGTTCGGGCGAAGGCGGTTCCGAAGTGTGGCGAGCTACTTTGTCTGCAGAGCTGAGCCAGGGCTTTCGTTTTCCGAAGCGCGTGCAGCGCAGGCTTGGAAAGATTCCCGGATTTATCCAGGCAACCGACACCTCCCCGACTCCCAAGATGGGGGTGATCCAATTCGAGTTCGAATTCACGGAGCTTGACGACGATATCAAGGCACTGATCAACCCGGTTTCGCCCAATCAGCCACATGCCTTGAAAGTGAATACGTTTAATCCGCACGCGCGGAGACTGGAAGTTATGCCATTGATCGCGGATGGCGTGGCAACGTCGGACCCGCTACCTGCTGACTACGACCCGCAAGATCCACCATCGGGCAAGCGCAGCAAGGTCGCGGGTGCGGCTGGCTATGAGTTTTGCATTCCAAAAACGGCGAACAACTGCGGCGCGGTGACCGCGGTCGCGTTCGATCACGAGCAATTCAACAAGGCGCCCGCCAGTCAGCCCGCCGACGCCTCCGCGAGCGCGGCCGGAGTCCTCGACGCCAATACAGGCAGCAATGAAAATCCGTGGGTCGAGTTGTTCGACGCCACCATTCCGTTGTTCCGTTGGTATTGGGGTATCCCCGAACTGTTGGCTGCCGAAGTCTTCGC
>JBKJND010000259.1:0-3581 GCA_046596095.1 Ahniellaceae bacterium
GGACTTCTTTCGAAGTGCTCCTGGGTTCTTCCGCAGGGCCGGTGACCGGCACCGTGTGCGAGCCTGCTCCCCGTGGCCCTGACGCCATTGACGGGTTTGCTCCATGCGCGCCGTTTACGGCGACCATCTCGACCCCCGCAGGCGGCAGCATCCAGATTGTGTCCGGCAACAACCAGGCGGGCGATCCAGGCACCAATTCGCAGCCATTGGGTATACAACTGGTCGGCAGCGGCATTGCCGGCGTGCCGGTGACTTTCACGCTGGTCAGCGGCTCCGGCGCGCTGCTTGATGCAAATGGAAATCCGGCTGCGCAGGTGGTCGTCAGTTCCGATCCCGGCGGCACGGCTTCGGTGGTGTTCCGATACGGCAGCACGCCGGGTCCGGTCAGGATCCGCGCTGCAGCGCAAGGTTTCGGCAGCGTAGTCTTCGATCTCACCGTGATCGATCCGACTGCGGGCGACTCGTTGCGCATCGTCAGTGGCGACGGGCAATCCGGTGCGTCAGGAACGCGCAGCGCTCCGTTGATCGTCGAACTGCGGCGCCGCAGCGCGCCGAGCCCCGGCGAGACCATCAGCTGGTTCGTGCGTAGCGGCGACGCGCAACTCGATAATTCGTCGACCACTACCAGCAGCGACGGTCGCTCGACCAATTTCATCACGTTCGGGCAGACACAGGGCCCGATCGTGATCGAAGCGCGCTCCAGCGATGGTCGACTGGTGGTGCAATTCACGTTGAACACCGTAGCTCCGGCAGCTCCAAACATCCGGCTCGCCAGCGGCGGCGGACAGTCCGGCCCGATCAACTCGGCGTTTGCAGCGCCGCTGGTCTTCGAAGTAACCAATTCGCAAGGCCAACCGCAATCCGGCATGTTGGTGTCCTTTGCCGTCACGCAAGGTTCGGCGACGCTTGACGCGAACACGGCGACGACAGATGCGCAAGGTCGCGCCAGCGTCTCGGGGCGCTACGGTCCGAATGCCGGCCCGATCCAGGTACGTGCCAGCATCGGCAGCGGGCCGACCCTGCGATCTGCAATCGCGGACCTCACCGCGTTCGCGCCGGGCTTGCGCATTGTCAGCGGTGACAACCAGTCGGCGCTGGTGGGAACGACGTTGCCAGCGCCGCTGGTAGTGGAGTTGACCCGCCCTGCGGGATCAACCGGCAGCATTGCGGGCATCGTGTTGCGCTGGGCCGTGATCGAAGGTGGCGGCCGCGTAACTAACGCAACCACGACGACAGACGCAGCAGGTCGGGCGAGCAATGCGTTTGCGTTGGGTCCGAATGCTGGCGCCAACCGCGTGCGCGTCGATGCCGACGGTGGCGGCACCGTTACCTTTGTCGCAACGGCCACGGCGGCGCCACCGCCCGCACCGACCGCGCGCGTCGAGATCGTTTCAGGCAACAATCAGGACTTGGCGACCAACACCAATTCGGCACCGCTCGTGGTGCGGGCATTCAATGGCGCGACCCTGGTTTCGTTCCCGAACGTCTGCGTGGCTTTCAGTTCCTCGACTCCAGGGGTCACCCTGTCGCACGCGCAAGTCAACAGCGATGCCAATGGCCGGGCGCAAACCATCGCTCGCCTTGCTGACGTGGGTCCCGCGATCGTGTCGGCGCGCATCTGCAATGCCACGTCGGACCAGGTCAACTTCGCACTCAACGGCGCCATCGGGAACACGCTGGGTCTCGACCCAGACGACCGCGCATTCCCGATTGCACAGGCGTTCGACAACGCGTGTGCGGCGTTGCGCACGCTGAGGTCCGGCGGCGCCACCTTGAATGCCGGTCAGGCCGACTTGCTCGCACGCTGCGACGATCTGGAATTCAACGCGGGAAACAATCCCGATGGCGTGGTCGATGCCCTCGAAGAGATCCTGAGCGACGAGGCCGAAGCGCAGAACACGGCTGCGTTGACGATCGCAGCCGCGCAGTTCGACAATCTCAAGGCGCGCATCGCGGCGCTGCGCAGCGGCACCAATGGCGCCGGCTTCGGAGGACTTGCCTTGCAAGGTTCCAACGGGGCGGTTCCGTTGTCGTTCGCCTCAAGCGCGCTCAATGGAAGCGCAAATGCGAGCGCAACCGACGGGCAACCGGCACCGGCGGAAGCAGGCATCGACTTCGATCGATGGGGATTCTTTGCCACCGGCACCATTGGTGATGGCGACCGCGACCCAGGGGGCGGCAGCACCGGTTTCGACTTCGAGACGCGCGGACTGACGGCAGGTGTCGATTATCGTTACAACGACTCGCTGATCTTCGGCGTAGCCCTCGGCTACGCCAGCAACGACACCGACATCGGCAGCGGTGCAGGCGAGCTGGAAAGTACCGGCTTGAGCATTTCCGGCTACAGCACTTTCTACAAGGGCGACGCGTGGTACGCGGACGGAGTGCTGACCTACGGCAGCAATCAGTACGACATCAAACGCAACCTGCAATTCACGCTGACAAACCCTTCCGGCATACCCTCGACGGTAAATCAGGTAAATACCGCATCGCCTGACGGGACGCAGTTCAGTGCCGCCTTTACCGCCGGTCGCGACTTCCAGCGAGGCGCGTGGGGCTTCGGGCCGTTCCTGCGCTGGCAGTACACGAGCGTCGACTTCGACGGTTACGCCGAGACGGTTTCGAACCCGAATGCGCCCGGTCTTGGCCTGACGGTGGCGGTCAACCAGCGCAAGGTAAAATCCATGCAGGGCGTGCTCGGCGGCAAGGCGACCTATACGATGAGCACCGCCTGGGGCATCCTGATCCCGCACTTCCAGTTCGAATACCTGCGCGAATTCAAGAGTGATCCAGACGCCCTCCTTTCCCAGCTGGTGTTCGATCCCACAGGTACGCAAATCGAGGTAACAGGCTCGGTCGTCGATCAGAGCTTCATGAATCTGGGACTCGGCGTATCGGCAATCTTCGCCAATGGCCGCTCGGCCTTCATGTACTACGAAAAACTGCTCGGCCAGGAGGGCACGAGCAAGGACAGTCTCGCGATCGGCATCCGAATCGAATTTTGAGGAGTCGGTCCTTGAACCTCTGGGGGGTGGGAGTGGGAAAGTTCGCGCTTTGGCGCGCCCGCGGCGGCGCGCTGCGTGTGATGGGCTTCGCAAGGGTTCATCGGCGCGGTACTCTGCGCCGATGACTATGATCGAGTGCGGTCACTACAGTCACGTTGGCTTGCGACGCGAGCACAACGAGGACACGTACCACGCCGATGCGGAAGCCGGACTATGGCTCGTCGCGGACGGTATGGGCGGGCATGAGAACGGCGAAATCGCGAGCGCGCTCGCGCGCGATGTCATCGTGCGCGAAGTACGCGCAGGAGCGAGTCTCACGGACGCAATCCGGCTGGCGGACGAGGAAATAATCCGGCATTCGCGCAAACGTGCTCAAGCCTTGCCGATGGGCACGACGATCGCCGCGCTGCGCATGCACGGCGATGATTACGAGGTCGGCTGGGTCGGTGACAGTCGCGCCTACTTGTGGAACGGAGTCTTCAAGCAGATTTCGCAAGACCATTCCTATGTTCGCGAACTGGTGGAACAAGGTGCGATCAGCGCGGAGCAGGCGCGCACGCATCCGCACCGCAATGT
>JBKJND010000347.1:0-4660 GCA_046596095.1 Ahniellaceae bacterium
TCAGTTCGCCAGAGGTTTCAGACAACGTCAACAGCAGGAACTTGAGCTCGCCGCGGCGCTTCGCGACGTCGTAGGGCTCGAGGCGAGCTGTGCGTATGAACTCGGCGAGAGGCGGAAAACAAGCCTGCATCGCGGCGGGATACAACGGGCACTCGGACAGATCGATGCCAGCACCCTGGGCGTTGCGAATGCCGAGCAACGGGTGCTCGCGCGTTCCGCTCACGACCATCTTGGCCTTGTTGCGGAAACCCATCGTCTGGCTGGTCACCGCAGGCAGCCATTCCAGCTCGCTCCATGCTGCCAGCAGCTCGCGGCATTGCCGCCCCTTGGCATTCACTTGCTCGCCATAGGCAATTGGCAGCTCGGTACACGACCGGCACAAGTTCGCTTCGTAGTATCCGCAGCGCATCAGTCGCGAGTCGCCGCCCGATGCTTCCGCAGAGCGGCGATCAGTCAGCAGCAACGCGAGGAGCCGCGGGCAAAGCGGGCGGTCTGGCGTTGGGTGAAGAACTCGGCGCGCGTGAGCACGGTTTGCTTGGGGTGATGCTCGGCGTGATGTGCGAGGTAGCGGTCGTAGTCGGGTGCGTGCACGAGTGCGCGCGCGATCGCAACCAGTCGCGACCACAATTGCGCCCACGGGCGAAGGCGCGGAGGCGGCGACTGCTCAGGCGGGAACGGCATGGCCTACCTCACGTACGGTTGGGATAGAACTGCGGCGCGCTGCAAGAGCGGCGCGGAATCCAAAGAACACCAGAGCGAGCACGACGCTCATGAACAGCGCGGCGAGACTCGCGTTGACGTAGTCGTTGATGATGATGCGCTGCATCTGCTCGATTGATTGTGCGGGCGCGAGCGTTTCGCCGGCGGTGCGCGCATCAGCGAAAACTCGCGCATGCGCCAGAAAGCCAATCTTCGGATTGGCGTGGAAAATTTTCTGCCAGCCGGCGGTGAGCGTGCAGATCAGCAACCACACCGTCGGAATCAGGGTCACCCACGCGTAGCGATCGCGTTTCATCTTGACGAGGCACACGGTGGCGAAGATGAGAGCCATCGCCGCGAGCATCTGGTTGGCGATGCCGAAGAGTGGCCACAGCGTGTTGATGCCGCCGAGCGGGTCGACCACGCCTGCATAGAGGAAATATCCCCAGCCGGCGACGCAGAGAGCGGTTGCGACGACGTTGGCCGTCCACGACTCGGTGTGACGCAGCGGCGCGTGCACGGTGCCGAGCAGATCCTGGATCATGAAGCGACCGACGCGCGTGCCGGCGTCGACAGTGGTGAGGATGAAGAGCGCTTCAAACAGGATTGCGTAGTGGTACCAGAACGCCAGCATTCCATCGCCGCTGATCACGCGCGAAAAAATTTCGGCCATGCCGACCGCGAGTGTCGGCGCGCCGCCGGTGCGCGACAGGATCGTGGTCTCGCCGATGTCGCGCGCCGTCGCGGAGAGCATTTCGGGCGTCACCATGAATCCCCACGACGAAATCGCCTGCGCGGCTGATTCGACGGTGCCGCCGATGAGTGCCGTCGGCGAGTTCATCGCGAAGTACACGCCGGGCTCAAGCACGCACGCGGCGACCAGCGCCATGATCGCGACAAAGGCTTCCATCAGCATCGCGCCGTAACCGACGTAGCGGATGTCGGCCTCGGAGGCGATCATCTTGGGCGTGGTGCCGGACGCGACCAGCGAATGGAATCCCGACACCGCGCCGCAGGCGATGGTGATGAACAGGAACGGGAACAACGAGCCCGCCCACACCGGGCCGCTGCCGTCGATGAAACGCGTGAGCGCCGGCATTTTGAGATCGGGCGCAACGATGAAGATCGCAACTGCGAGCAGTCCCACCGTGCCGATCTTGAGAAACGTCGACAAATAATCGCGCGGCGCGAGCAGCAGCCACACCGGTAGCACCGAAGCGATGAAACCGTATCCAATGAGCGCAAATGCGAGTGTCTTGGCCTCAAGAGTAAAGTACGGTGCCCACTGCGGATTGCCCGCCACGACTCCACCCAGCCACACCGACATGAGCAGCAGCACCAGTCCGATCAGCGACACCTCGCCGACACGACCGGGCCGGAGGTAACGCAGGTACAAGCCCATCAGCAACGCGACCGGAATGGTCATCGCCACCGTGAACGTGCCCCACGGACTTTGCGCCAGCGCTTTCACCACCACCAGAGCGAGTACGGCGAGCAGGATAATCATGATCGCGAGGATGCCGACCATGGCGATGCCGCCGGCCGCATCGCCGAGCTCCGAGCGGATCATGTCGCCGAGCGAGCGTCCGTCGCGACGCGTCGACAGAAACAGGATCACCATGTCCTGCACTGCGCCCGCGAGCACCACGCCGGTCAATATCCACAAGGTGCCCGGCAGGTAACCCATCTGCGCTGCCAGCACGGGACCAATCAGCGGCCCCGCACCCGCAATGGCTGCAAAGTGGTGACCAAAGACCACGTGCCGGTCGGTTGCTACATAGTCGAGACCGTCGGGCCGCCGCTGCGCCGGCGTCGGCCGGGAGGGGTCGATGCCCAACGCATGCGTCGCGACAAATCGCGCATAGAAGCGGAACGCGATCACGAATACCGCAATGCTCGCCGCCACCAGCCACATCGCGTTGATCGATTCGCCGCGCTTGAGTGCGACGACGCCGAGACAGATCGCGCCCATGACCGCGATGCCACCGAAGATCGCCTTGCGCAGGATCGCGTGCATATGCCGCACCACTAGTACTGCGACCCGGAACTAGAGGAACAAAATGAAAGCGATGGATGCGTGCGCAGGGCAAGGCGCAAACCGCAGACATAGCGTGAGCTATGGCGAGGATTTGCAACGCTGTCCTGCGTGCGAAGACGTGTTTTCATGTTTCGATACTTCCGTGTCGCGGTACCAGGCGAAAGCGCGAGCTTACCAACCACGCCGGGGCTGTTGCAGTGCGGGTGACGTCGGTGGGAAGCGGCGCCCACGTACAAGTGCATCCAGGCTTCGAAGTCGCAGTGCAAATCCACCGATGCTAACGAGGTCGTCGCGGGAGCTGCAGTTGTCATGGAGGCATACTGAAGTCGTCCATGGCCTGATTTCCAGCCAGCCACTCGCTTGCGACACCGCTTGGTGCTTCAATCGCGACGAGCACTAACACTCTGTCGTCCTGACTTTCAGGGGAGCGAACGCCATCCGCAATTCGGGTTCCATCGCTGCCGCGCTGCCATGGGCCCATTCATGCCTGTAGCCGTAACCATCGCGTGGTTGCCGCGCGCGATACGCGTTCTTGCGGCGTTGATGATCGTCGCTGCGGGCAACGTAGGCGCACTCGATCCGGACAAGCGCTTCCATCATTACGTCAAAGACACCTGGTCGATCGAGGAAGGTCTGCCGCAAATCAGCGCGCTCGCCTTTGCCCAGGACGCAGACGGGTACTTGTGGATTGCCACGCAAGCAGGTGTGGCCCGTTTCGACGGCGTGCGTTTCACGACGTTCGACGCCAGGAACACGCCCGCTATTCCTGGCATGTTCGTGCAGGCGTTGCTCGCCGATCGCAGCGGTCGCCTCTGGGTCGGAACCTATAAAGGCATGGCGCGCCGCGAGCGCAACGGCTTCATGAGGATTCCGGCGAAGCAGGCGAGCGTCGAGCTTTCCATCGACATTCAGCAGATTGGCGAGACCGGCGATGGGCGGATTGTTGCGACCGCAATTCAGGGCGTGTTTGAAGTGCAGGAGCGAGGGGATGTATTGCGCGCCCATCCCTCAGCGCGCGCAGGAGCCGCGTGGGGGCTATTGGTCGACGATGCGGCGGTCTGGGTCGGACGCGGGGGCGGCGTCGAAATGCTCGACGAGCAGGGCAGCCACTGGTTCGCGCTGCCGAGCAAGGATGCGGACCTCCGTGTAACCCGACTCGCTCGCACGCAAGGCCTGTTGTGGGCGGGCACCAATCGTGGCTTGTTTTTCCGCAGCGGCGACGACTGGCAACGCTACACCGGTGATCCGCGGCTTGCGGAGTTGCCCATCGTCGCATTGCATGTCGATGGCGACGGCAACTTCTGGGTCGCCAACGAACAGATCCTGTTTCGCATCGTCGGCGGCCGCGTCGCTGAAGTAATCGATGCGGACAACACGGCCGCGCATCGCGGCGCGCGCGCCATCTTTCACGACCGCGAAGGCAATCTCTGGATCGGCAGTCAGTGGGACGGTATCGCGCGTTACTGGAACGGCTGGACGCGTCGTTACAGTCGCGACGAAGGCCTGCGCGAGCCGGTCGCGTGGTCGCTGGCACGCGATCCCGATGGCCGACTCTGGATTGGCACCAACGATGGCGTCAGCGTGCTCGAAGGCGAGCGTATCCGAAACCTGATTCCCGGCAGCGCGCTGCCGCATCCGAATGCCTACACCCTGCTCGCCGAGCCGGACAGGCTGTGGATCGGCACGCGCAGTGGGCTTGCGGTCCTTGAGGACGACCAGCTGCTGCCGCCCAACCCCGCCTTCGACATTCTCAAGAGCGCACAAGTCAACGGCATGGTTCGCGATGAACGCGGTCGCCTCTGGATTGGCACCACGCGCGGATTCTTCCACTACGACGGTGATCGCCTGCAACGTCACGCCGTGGCAGAGGGGCCGGCCGAACCGAGCGTGCGCCTGCTGTATGCGCGGCGCGGTTTACCGATG
>JBKJND010000381.1:0-2605 GCA_046596095.1 Ahniellaceae bacterium
CCAGATGCTGAAGCCGATGCTCGCGCGCGGCGAGCTCCGCGTCGTCGGCGCCACGACGCTCGACGAGTACCGCAAGCACGTCGAGAAGGACGCGGCGCTCGAGCGGCGCTTCCAGAAAGTGCTGGTCGGCGAGCCGACCGTCGAGGACACCATCGCGATCCTGCGCGGGCTCAAGGATCGTTACGCGCTGCATCACGGGGTCGAGATCACCGATCCCGCTATCGTCGCCGCGGCCACGCTCAGCCACCGCTATATCGCCGATCGCCAGTTGCCCGACAAGGCGATCGACCTAATGGACGAAGCCGCGTCGCGCATTCGCGTGGAGATCGATTCCAAGCCCGAAGTCATGGATCGCATGGAGCGGCGCATGATCCAGCTCAAGATCCAGCGCGAGGCACTGAAGAAGGAGAAGGACTCCGAATCGAAACAGCGCCTGCGCGACCTCGAGACCGAGATCGAGCGCATCGAACGCGAGTTCAATGATCTCGATGAAATCTGGAAAGCCGAGAAGGCGACGCTGACCGAGGCCACGAAGATCAAGGAGCAGATCGAGCAATCGAAACTCGAACTCGACGCGGCGCAGCGCAAGCAGGACTACGCGCGCATGAGCGAAATCCAGTACGGCACGTTGCCGGAGCTCGAACAACGGTTGCGCGCCGCGCAGGAAGTGGAGTCGCGCGGTTTCAAGCTGCTGCAGGATCGCGTGACCGCGGAAGAAATCGCGCAGGTCGTGTCGCGGTGGACCGGCATTCCCGTCGCACGCATGCTCGAAGGCGAGCGCGACAAACTCATGCGCATGGAAGATGCCCTGCACGAACGAGTGGTCGGGCAGGACGAGGCGGTGCGCGCGGTGGCGGATGCGATTCGTCGTTCGCGGGCGGGGCTCTCCGATCCCAATCGTCCAATTGGCTCGTTCCTGTTCCTCGGCCCTACGGGTGTCGGCAAGACCGAACTGTCAAAGGCGCTGGCGGAATTCCTGTTCGATTCGTCCGATGCGATGGTGCGCCTCGACATGAGCGAATTCATGGAGAAACATTCGGTGGCGCGACTGATCGGCGCGCCCCCCGGTTACGTGGGCTATGAAGAGGGCGGCCAGCTCACCGAGGCTGTGCGGCGCCGTCCCTACAGCGTGCTCCTGCTCGATGAAGTCGAGAAGGCGCACGCCGACGTGTTCAACGTGTTGCTGCAAGTACTCGACGATGGTCGGCTGACGGATGGGCAGGGCCGCACGGTGGATTTTCGCAATGCGGTCATCGTCATGACGTCGAATCTTGGCTCGCACCTGATCCAGGAATTTGCGGCCAAGGGCGATTACTCGCGCATGAAGTCGGCGGTGCTCGAAGTGGTGGGGCAGCACTTTCGACCCGAGTTCATCAACCGGCTGGACGAACTGGTGGTTTTCCATCCGCTGGGGCGCGAGCACATCCGCGATATCGCGAAGTTCCAGCTCAAATTCCTCGAGCAGCGCCTTGCCGAACGCGGTATCGCGCTCAAACTGAGCGAAGCCGCGCTCGATCGTATAGGCGAACACGGCTTCGATCCGGTCTACGGTGCGCGACCGCTCAAACGCGCGATCCAGTCGATGCTCGAGAACCCGCTGTCGAAACGCATCATCGCCGGCGAGTTCGGCCAGGGCGACACCGTCGCCGTCGATCTCGACCAGGGCCACCTCACGTTCCACAAAACCTGATTCGTTGCAAAACTGCCTGTCAGGTCGCTGCGCGACCCGACCTACGAAAGGCCGCCTGTCGTAGGTCAGGTCGGCTCGCCGACCTGACGCCAAGGTCACTGCGCGTTGACATGGCGGGGTGCATGTTGCGAGTCCCCGCAGCAAGTCCAGAGGGTCGCCCGTGGCCACGAACAAGAAAATCTCGCCAAAGCCGAACGCGCAAGCCAAGTCTTCCAAGCCCGCCGATCGCGGCAACGGCGACGAGTTGCATCAGGTGGCTGGGGGCAAGCATCCCGTACTGACCACGGCGCAGGGCTCGCCGATCTCGGACAATCAGAATTCGTTGCGCGCGACACCGCGTGGACCGACGTTGCTCGAAGACTTCATCCTGCGCGAGAAGATCACGCACTTCGATCACGAGCGGATTCCCGAACGCATCGTGCACGCGCGCGGTTCTGCGGCGCACGGATTCTTTGAGCTGACGAGATCGCTTGAGAAATTTACCAGCGCGAAAATTTTGACCCAGGTCGGCAAGCGCACGCCGCTGTTCACGCGATTCTCGACGGTCGCAGGGGGCGCGGGTTCGGTCGACACGCCGCGCGACGTGCGCGGGTTCGCAGTCAAGTTCTACACGTCCGAAGGCAATTGGGATCTTGTCGGCAACAACATTCCCGTGTTTTTCATCCAGGACGCGATGAAGTTTCCAGACCTGGTGCACGCGGTGAAGATGGAGCCCGATCGCGGCTATCCGCAAGCCGGCAGCGCGCACGACACGTTCTGGGATTTCGTTTCGCTGACGCCCGAAGCGATGCACATGATCATGTGGGCCATGTCGGATCGCACCATTCCGCGCTCGCTGCGGATGATGGAAGGCTTCGGCGTCCACAGTTTTCGACTCATCAACGCCGCCGGGGAATCGACGTTCGTCAAGTTCCA
>JBKJND010000395.1:0-3654 GCA_046596095.1 Ahniellaceae bacterium
CTGCTCGCGCCCGATCCGCTGCAGAAGATTTGGATCCTCAGAAAGCTGCTGCACGCGATGGACGAAACCGCGGCGATGGAATTCATGCTCGACAAGATGAAGACCACCAAGTCGAACGACGAGTTCTTCGCCGCGATGAAGCGCTGAGCAGCCGAGTGCCGTGACGCTTCTGTAGAGCCGGACTATGTCCGGCTGCAGTTCGGCGATGGCGTCATGCAAGAGCAGCGGCGCATAGCACCGCTCTACAGCAGTAGTGCGGGGCCATATATGCGTGCGCGCTGTTTGTTCCGGGACAGCGCGCCGACGCAGACGGGGCGAGCCACGACAAGAGCCGGGAGCCGCTGCGTTTTCGCGCCGCGCTTGACCTACGATGCACGCCTCAGGCAGCAGGGGCCATGGCATGGACTTTGAACCAAGCGCGCGAGCGCGCGAATATCTTGAACGCGTCACCGCATTCATCGATGCCGAGGTTCTGCCGGTAGAGCACGCGGTGCTGGCGGAGTACGCCGCGCTCGATCCGAAGGATTGGCGGAGCTGGCGCGAGAGCGCCGAGGTCGTGCGCTTGCGCGATGCCGCGCGCGGGCAGGGCCTCTGGAACCTGTTCCTGCCGGACGCGGAGCACGGCGCAGGATTGACCACACTCGATTACGCGCCGGTGGCGGAGGCGATGGGCCGCGTGCCGTTCGCACCGGAACTGTTCAACTGCAATGCGCCAGATACCGGCAACATGGAAGTGCTGCACTACTTCGGTTCGCCCTCGCAACAGCAGCGCTGGCTGGAACCGCTGCTCGACGCGTCGATCCGTTCGGCGTTCTGCATGACCGAACCCGCCGTCGCGTCGAGCGACGCGACCAACATCGCCGGCGAGATCGCCTTTGAGGGCGATGACGTCGTCATCAATGGCCGCAAGTGGTGGATCACCGGCATCGGCCATCCGCGTTGCGCGTTTGCGTTGTTTCTCGGCCGCTCGGACCCGCAGGCTGCGCGACACCAGCAACACTCGCTGGTGCTCGTGCCGATGGACACGTCGGGCGTGCGCATCGAACGCATGTTGTCGGTGCTGGGCGAATTCGACGCGCCTTATGGCCACGGCGAGATCGTCTTCGAAGACGTGCGCGTTCCAATCGAGAACGTGATTCTCGGCCGCGGTCGCGGCTTCGAGATCGCGCAGGGGCGCCTCGGCCCAGGTCGCATCCATCACTGCATGCGCTGCATTGGCGCGGCGGAACGCGCGTTGTCGCTGATGCTCGAACGCGGACTCGGACGCGAGGCGTTCGGCAAACCGCTCCTCGATCTCGGTGGCAACCGCGAGCGCATCGCCGACCTGCGCGTCGCGATCGATCAGGCGCGTCTGCTGACGCTGCACGCCGCGTGGCAGATTGATCGAGTCGGTGCGCGCGGCGCGCAACGCGCTATCGCCGCGATCAAGCTGGTCGTGCCAAGCATGCTGCAGCGCGTGGTCGATGAAGCGATCCAGATGTTCGGTGCGGCGGGCCTCGCGCACGATCTGCCGCTGGCAGCATTCTTCGTCCAGGCGCGCGCGCTGCGTATCGCCGATGGCCCGGACGCCGTGCATCGGCAAACGCTGGCGAAACTCGAGATCGCCGAGCATCAGGCGCGCGCAAAGCGGTGAGCGCTGCGCCGCGTCGCGACGAAGGTTCGGTGCGCGAAGGCGAAGCGCTCGACGTCGCCATCGTTGATGCGTGGCTCAAGCAACGACTGCCGCACCTCGAAGGCACGCCCGCTGTCACGCAGTACTCCGGCGGCGCTTCCAACTGGACGTATCGCCTGAAGTACGCCAACGATGACGTGGTGCTGCGTCGCGCACCGGCCGGCACCAAGGCCGCTGGCGCGCACGACATGGCGCGCGAATTCTGCTTCCAGCAGGCGCTCAAGCCGTCGTTCGAACTTGTACCGCGCATGCTCGCGCTGTGCGAAGACGCAGCGCTCATCGGCAGTCCGTTCTACGTGATGGAGCGGCTCGACGGACTCATTCCGCGCAAGGAACTACCGCGCGATGTGGCACTCGATCGCTACGCAGCGCGCACACTGTGCACAAGCGCGCTCGATGCATTGGTAGCGCTGCACGCGGTCGACGCGACCACGCCGGCGCTCGCCGCTTTCGGCAGGGGCGCGGGCTACGCAAAGCGACAGATCGACGGCTGGAGCGAACGCTTTCGACGCGCGCGCACCTGGAACGTACCGCGCTTCACCGAGGTGATGCGGTGGCTGGCGACCGAAGTGCCGGCGGACAGCGCGACGTGCGTCATCCACAACGACTACCGGTTCGACAACCTCGTGCTGGATCGCAACGATCCCACCCGCATCATCGGCGTGCTCGACTGGGAAATGGCGACACTGGGCGACCCACTCATGGACGTCGGCAACAGCCTCGCGTACTGGGTCCAGGCCGACGATGATCGCTTCATCCGCGCGATGCGCCGACAACCCACGCATCTACCCGGCATGCTCACGCGCACCGAAGTGATCGAGTACTACGAATTGGCGAGCGGCAGACAAGCCAGCGGTCGTCGCAGCGAGCACTGGGCCTTCTACGAGGTGTACGGACTATTCCGCCTCGCCGCGATCGTGCAGCAAATCTACTTCCGCTATCACCAGCGTCAGACGCGCAACCCCGCGTTCCGCCACTTCTGGCTTTGGGTCCACTACCTCGAACGCCGCTGCCGCCAACGCATGCGTGCCGACTGATGGCCTCGCTCTGGCTCGTGCGTCACGCGCAAGCGTCGATCGACGCCGACGACTACGATTGTTTGTCGACACATGGGCGGGCGCAGGCGCGCTTGCTCGGGATCAACCTCCGCGCACGCGCGTTCCGGCCCGCATTCGCTTACTCGGGCACGCTGCTGCGTCAACGCGACACGCTCGCCCTCGCGCTGCGCGATTTCGAAGCGCCGCCTGCTGCCACCGTCGATGCGGACTGGGACGAGATCGACGCGGTCGCGCTGTTGCGCGCGCACGCGCCCGAACACGAAAACATCGCCGCGCTGCGCCGCGCGCTTGCCGCCGAAGCCGCGCCCGAACGCGCGTTCCTGCGCATGTTCCTGCACGCGTTGTCGCGTTGGCAGGGCGGCGATTTCGAGCGCGACTATCACGAGACCTGGCCCGCATTTCGCGCGCGCGTCGCCCGCGCATTGCGCCAGGCGATTGAACGTACGCGCGACACGCGTGGCGACGGGCTGGTGCTGACATCGGGTGGCGTGATCGCGACCGCCTGCGCCATCGTGCTTGACCTGCCCGACGCACGCGTGTTCCCGCTCAATCTCGGTCTCGCCAACGTCGGCATCACCCGTTTCGCGATCGACGCCGACGCGCTGCGCATCGTCACCCTCAACGACTTCGGCTGGCTCGAAGCCCACGACCCCGCCGCCGTCACCTACCGCTGAGCGGCGGCGGGTCAACTTCATATCGTTCCGCCGCGGCATTCGACCAACAAACGAATTCGGTGCGGAGCGGGGCAGCTGCGCAATGCGGCCCGGGGCAGCTGCGCATTGCGCCTAACGTCACCACTTGAACCAGCCTCGTTTCAGCGCCACGTTTGGGCGCTGCTTGTCCAGGATCAACCTAATGCCCTGCGTCTCGAAGCGTTCCTCCAGCAACTCTGCGCCTTTCTTGAGCTTGAGCTCCATCTCCTCC
>JBKJND010000135.1:0-5487 GCA_046596095.1 Ahniellaceae bacterium
GTGCTCGCACTCGAGAGCGGCAATCGCCAGCCGATCGGGTGCGGTCGCCTGACTCCTCTTCGCACCATCGGTCGCATGGCCGTGATGCGGGAGTGGCGCGGGCGCGGCGTCGGTGCAGCAGTCATGCGTACGCTCATGGAACAGGCTCGCGTGCGCGGCATGCTCAGTGTCGAATTGCATGCGCAGACGCACGCCCTCGCGTTTTACCGCGCGTTTGGTTTTGTGGCGGAGGGTCCCGAATACGACGAAGCGGGGATTCCGCATCAGGACATGCGTGCCGAAGTCGCCGCGCCCGACGCGCCCGATCGGACGCCCGCCGCGTCGGAACGTCACGTGATAAAGACCCTGGAGGAGGCTCGCAGCTTTATCGATAGCCTCGCGGCCCAGACCCGGCATCGCATCTCGATCTTCAGTCTCGATGGAGATCCGTTGCTGCTTGACCGCCAGTCGTTCGTCGCTGAGATCCAGCGCGTCGCCTTGTCGGGCCGCGGCGCCGTGGTGCGCTTGCTGCTGCGCGACACCCGGCGCATGGCGCGCGACGGGCATCGACTGCTGGAACTGGCGCGTCGATTGCCGAGCTTCGTCGAGATCCGCGGCGTCGAAGTCGATGAAACCGGGCTCGACGACGATGCCTTTGTCTTCGACGACATGGGCGGCGTGTACTGGCAACCGCGCTCCGACAGCCCGCACGCCGAGGGCTCCATGCACGACCCGCACCGAGCGGCCGCGATCAGCAACCGCTTCGAGCATCACTGGCAGCGCGCACAACCCAACCCTGCCCTGCGCCGCCTCACTCTGTAGAAAGTCTCGGGCGCACTTGATGCCGTTCGTGGTGAGACTGAGCCTGTCGAACGGGTCGAACCGTGCTCGGAATCGTAGACGTGCCGAGATCCGAAATTCGGCCAGCCGAACAAGCGTCGGTGCCATATCATCAGCGCATGAGTGACTATCCGCCGCTGGTGTCGCCCGGCGATCGCGTCGTACTTTTCGACGGTGTATGCAAACTGTGCGGCGCCTGGGCACGATTTCTGATTCGCTTCGACCGACACCACGTTTTCAAGCTGGTCGCAGTTCAATCCGCGGAGGGCAAAGCCCTCCTGGAGTGGCTGCGCATGCCCACCGACACTTATGAAACCATGGTGCTCCTGGAAGGCCGGAAGGCGTATACCCGGTCCATCGCGTTCATTCGCGTTGTTATGCGCTTGCCATTCCCCTGGCCCATCGCGGCGGCCTACTGGATCGTTCCATCGTTCATTCGCGATTGGTTATACGACCGCATCGCCCTCAATCGCTACACCATATTCGGCAGGCACGACGTGTGTGTCTTGCCGCACCCGGACCATGCGCAGCGTTTTCTGACGAACCCCTGAGCAAGTCGCCCTGCCAAGCCAGAGCGACGGCCAGGCCGACACAGGCTCCGCCGCGCTGCGCATCGGCAGACGGTGTCGTTATACTTTGCGACCCTCGCGCCGCTTTGATGCGGCGCGCGTTTTTTATCGGACGCTCCAGGCAGGCCCGCGCGTGAGTTCCAACCGCCAGCGATTCTTCGACTCTTCGCACCTTGCGGGCGGCAACGCCGACTACGCCGAAACGCTGTACGAGCAGTTCCTCGAAAATCCCGACAGCGTGCCGGTCGACTGGCGCCGCTATTTCGACGCCTTGCCCGAAGGTCCACGCGATATCGCGCATGGCCCTATCCAGGCGGCATTTGCCGAGCGTGTCAGTGGGCAACGCAGCAGTGGCGGCGCCTCGAGCGCGATCGACGCCAAGCAGACCGCCGTCGCGCGGCTCATCACTGCTTATCGTTCGCGCGGTCACCTTGCTGCACGACTTGATCCGCTCGGACTCAGCGCGCCGCCACCGGCAGCCGATCTCGAACTTGCGTTCCATGGACTTGGCGAGGCCGATCTAGACATCGAGTTCGACACGGGATCGCTGGGTGCACCACCGCGCCTCACGTTGCGCGCGATCCTCGACCTGTTGCGCGCGACCTACTCGGCCACCATCGGCGCCGAGTTCATGCACATCGCGGATACGGCCCAGCGTCTCTGGATGCATCAGCGGCTGGAAAAGGCCGGCGGCGACTTCGGACTCACCGTCGAAGAAAAGCTGCGCGCGCTGGAGCGACTCACCGCCGCGGAGGGTCTCGAGCGTTACCTGCATACGAAATACGTGGGGCAAAAGCGATTTTCGCTGGAGGGCGGCGACAGCCTGATTCCTCTGATGGACACGTTGCTGCAGCGCGCTGGCAGCGATGGCATCAAGGAAATCGTGATCGGCATGGCGCATCGTGGCCGCCTCAACGTGCTCATCAATACGCTCGGTAAAGCACCTAGCCTGCTGTTCAATGAATTCGAAGGCAAGTACGACCATCCGAACGATCCGGCACACTCGGGCGACGTCAAGTACCACATGGGTTTTTCTTCCGACATCACGACGGCCGGAGGGCCGTTGCATCTGGCGCTGGGTTTCAACCCTTCGCACCTGGAGATCATCGATCCGGTGGTCGCAGGTTCGGTGCGCGCGCGGCAGACGCGTCGGCGCGACAGCGCGCGCCGTCAGGTGATGCCGCTGCTCATCCACGGCGACGCCGCGTTTGCGGGCCAGGGCGTGGTGATGGAGCTGTTGCAAATGTCGCAGGCGCGCGGCTTCACCGTCGGCGGCACCGTGCACATCGTCATCAACAATCAGGTCGGCTTTACCATCAGCCGACCCGACGACGCGCGCTCGACGCTTTACTGCACCGATGTCGCGAAAATGGTCAGCGCGCCGGTGCTGCACGTGAACGGAGACGACCCCGAGGCAGTGTTGTTCTGCACCGAACTCGCGCACGATTTTCGACTCACTTTCAAGCGCGACGTGGTGATCGACCTCGTCTGCTATCGCCGGCACGGCCACAACGAAGCCGACGAGCCCGCCGCAACGCAACCGCTCATGTACCAGAACATCCGTGCGCGCAAGACCACGCGCGAGTTGTACGCGGAACGGTTATTGGCGGAAGGTGCGATCGCGGCGGACGCTGCGCAAACTCTGGTCGATGCGTATCGCGCCAAACTCGAAGCGGGCGGCTCGGTCGCCGATCTCGCGCAGGCGGAGCCGGGGCCTCCCTCATGGGGTTGGGGCGCGTACGTTGCCGGCACGCTCGCGACCCAGGCGGATACCGGCGTGCCCGCCGACAAACTTGCGAAGTTGGCGCAGGCAATCTGCGCGGTGCCACCGGATTTCAAATTGCAATCGCGCGTGGCCAAGGTGTACGACGACCGCGCGAAAATGGCCGCAGGATTGCAGCCGATGGATTGGGGGTTTGCCGAGAACCTCGCCTACGCGTCGCTGCTCGCCGACAACTTCAAGTTGCGCCTGGTCGGCCAGGACACCGGCCGCGGCACATTTTTCCATCGTCACGCGGTGCTGCACGATCAAGTCAGCGGCCGCACCAATCTGCCGCTTGCTGCATTGGCGCCGCACCCGGACGATCTTGAAATCATCGACTCGCTGCTGTCCGAAGAAGCCGTGATGGCGTTCGAGTATGGCTACGCCACGACCGATCCCAACACCCTGGTGATCTGGGAAGCGCAGTTCGGCGACTTCGGTAATGGTGCGCAGGTTGTGATCGATCAGTTCCTGTCCTCCGGCGAGGCCAAGTGGGGCCGGCTGTCGACACTGACCTTGTTTCTCCCGCACGGCTATGAGGGCCAGGGGCCGGAGCATTCCTCGGCGCGGTTGGAGCGTTTCCTGCAACTTTGTGCGCTCGAGAACATGCAGGTGGTGGCGCCGACGACGCCGGCGCAGATGTTTCACCTGATCCGCCGGCAGATGGTGCGTGCGACGCGCAAACCGCTAGTGGTAATGACGCCGAAATCGATGCTGCGGCACAAACTGTCTGTGTCGTCGCTGGCGGACCTCATGTCCGGCAGTTTCCAGAACATGATCGGCGACAGCAACGCGCAAGGAACCAAAAAAACAAAACGCGTCGTGCTGTGCAGCGGCAAGGTTTACTGGGATTTGTTCGAGGCCGCGCAATCGCGCGCATTGAAAGACGTCGGAATCATCCGCGTCGAGCAGCTCTATCCGTTCCCGCGCGCTTCTGTGCGCGCTGAAATCGAGCGCCTGGGTTCGCCGCGCGACATCGTCTGGTGTCAGGAAGAACCCATGAATCAGGGCGCCTGGTATCAGGTACAGCACCACATCCGCGCCTGCCTGTCGAACAAGCAATCGCTGTACTACGCCGGCCGCGCGCGCTCCCCGGCACCGGCGGCAGGTCATTACGCGACGCATAATGCCGAGCAGGTGGCGCTGGTCGAGCAGGCGCTGTCCGCCGAGTTCGATCCGGCGCCGGTTGACGAATAACTATCCCGCAGTTGCTGTTTTTCAAGGATCCAGGACCTCACGCCATGCCCATCGAAGTGAAAGTGCCGGTTCTGCCGGAATCGGTCGCCGACGCGACTATCGCGACCTGGCACAAACAGCCGGGCGACGCGATCAAGCGCGACGAGAACCTGGTCGATCTTGAAACCGACAAAGTAGTTCTCGAAGTGCCCTCGCCTGTCGATGGCGTGCTCAAGGAAATCCGTCAGCAGACCGGCAGCACGGTGATCAGTTCGCAAGTGATCGCAGTAGTCGAAGAAGGCGCGGCGCCTGCGAAGGCGGAGAGCGCGAAGCCTGCGCAAGCTGCCGCGCCAGCGCCACAGGCAGCGTCCGCTCCGACGAAATCGGCCTCGACCCCGCAAGCGGATTTGTCGCAACTCTCCCCGGCGGGTCGCCGCGTCGCAGAGCAGGAAAAGATCGATCCGGCGAGTGTCGCGGGCTCGGGTCGCGATGGGCGCGTCACGAAAGAAGATCTCGTGCAGCACGCACGCAGCGGCGCGCCATCACCGGCCGCTCCAGTCGCCCCTGCGGCGGCGGCAACGGCGCCACGCGTCGTCGCACCGGGCGCACGCAGCGAGCAGCGCGTGCCGATGACGCGAATCCGCACGCGCATCGCCGAACGACTGATGCATTCGAAGAACTCGATCGCGATGTTGACCTCGTTCAACGAGATCAACCTGCGCGAGGTGATGGCGATGCGCAAGACGCACGGCGAGGCATTCGAGAAAGCCAATGGCATCAAGCTCGGCTTCATGAGCTTTTTCGTCAAGGCCGCCGCGAGCGCACTCCAGCGCCATCCGGTCGTCAACGCGTCGGTCGACGGCAACGACGTCGTCTATCACGACTACGCCGACATCTCGATTGCCGTTTCGACCGAAAAAGGCCTGGTGACGCCGGTGCTGCGCAACGCGGAATCCATGGGATTCGCGGAGATCGAAAGCGCGATCGCGCACTATGCCAAGGCTTCGCGTGAAGGCGGCCTCAAACTCGAAGATCTGCAGGGCGGCACCTTCACGATCACCAATGGCGGGACTTTCGGTTCGCTGTTCTCGACGCCAATCGTCAATCCGCCACAGTCGGCGATCCTCGGCATGCACACGATCAAGGATCGCGCCATGGTCG
>JBKJND010000400.1:0-17453 GCA_046596095.1 Ahniellaceae bacterium
GTTCGTCAACCTCGACGCGAACTTCAACGTGTATTTCTCGAGCGGAGCGAATGCCGGATTCTTCCGCAGTGGTGGGTTAGGTGCGACCGCTACTGACTACGCGACCCTGGCTGCATGGCAGGCCGCGATCGCGGATGACGCGAACTCGCTGTTCACCGATCCGTTGTTCGTGTCTGCGACGGATCTGCACCTGCAGACCGCACCTCTCAGCCCCGCTGTGGATGCGGGCACGCCGATTGCGGCGGTCACGATCGATATCGACGGTCAGGCGCGTCCAGCGACACTGACCGACATCGGCGCGGATGAAGTCTTCCTCAACTCGGCGCCGACCATTGCTGCCGTCGGCGTCACGCGCACGGCCGGTGATCCGGGCGCAGTTTCGACCATCGCCAACGTCAACGATGCCGAAGACGCCGAGAACACCCTCACGGTCACGGTGAACGGCGGCGCCAGTGCCACCGTGAACGGCGTCACCGTCAGTGGGATCTCGACCACGCCCGCGGGCGTGGTCAGCGCGAATGTGGTGGCGAGCTGCTCGGCGACGACGGCGAACTTCACCTTGCGCGTGACCGACTCGGGTGCGCTGTTCAACGAGTCGATGCTGACGGTCACCGTCAATCCGAATCTGCCGCCGGTGCTGAGTTACGCGGCCAACACTCCAGCCGTGTTCGGGCAGTCGTTGATGGTCAATCCGGCAACGGGTCCGACCGATTCAAGCGGCATCACCAGCATCGTGGTCTCCAGCCTCGGCACCTTTACGGGTGGCGCGACGGTCAACATGGCCGGCGTGGTGTCGCTGACCAACAGCGCGCCGGTCGGCAGCCACACCCTCATGGTCACGGCCACGGACAGCTGCACGACGCCGACGACTGCCAACCTCGTGGTCACTGTCGCCAAGGCCGACACGCTGACCACGATCACCAGCGACAATCCGGATCCGAACGTCACCGGCACCAGCGTTACGGTGGCCTGGACGGTGGTTCCGGTGGCGCCGGGCGCGGGTACGCCGAGTGGCACGGTGACGGTGACGGTGTCCGGTGGTGTGGAGACTTGCAACGCGGCGGTGGGCACTGGCCAATGCATGGTCACGCTGACGACGCTGGGCAATCGCACGCTGACCGCGACTTACTCGGGCGATGCCAACTTCAACGGCAGCAGCGACACCGAAGCGCACGAAGTGATCCCGCCGGCCAATCAGCCGCCGACGATCACGGCGGTCGGTGTCACCCGCAGGGCTGGAGACGCGGGTGCGGTTTCAACCATCGCCAACGTCAACGACTTCGAGGACGCGGAGAACACGCTGGTGGTCACCGTCAATGGCGGCGCCACCGCGACCACCAACGGCGTGACCGTCAGCTCGATCTCGACCACGGCAGCCGGCGTGACCAGCGCCAACGTAGTGGCTGCGTGTGGCGCGACCAGCGCTGCATTCACGTTGCGCGTGACCGACTCGGGCGCGTTGTTTGCGGACGCCACCTTGAACGTGACAGTGAATCCGAACGTCGCACCGACGCTGACCTATCCGGGAGCTACGGCGGCCGTGTTCGGTCAGTCGCTCAACGTCAATCCGGCGACCGGGCCGACCGATTCGGGCAGCGTTGCCAGCATCGTGGTCCAAAGCTCCGGCACGTACACCGGGGGCGCAACAGTGAATCCGGCCGGCGTGGTTGCATTGACCTCGGCAGCACCGGTCGGTTCGCACACGCTGGTGATCCGCGCCACCGACAACTGCGCGCTCACGACCGATGCGAACCTCGTGCTGAATGTCGGCAAGGCAAACACCACGACCACGATCCTGACCGACACCCCGGATCCGTCGATTGCTGGCACACAGGTTACCGTCACCTTCTCGGTGGTCGCGCTCGCACCTGGCGCCGGCACCCCGACGGGCAACGTCACGGTGGCTGACGGCACCGACAGCTGCACCGCAACCGTGCTGCAGGGAACCTGCATGCTCACGATGAACAACGTGGGTAACCGCACGCTGACGGCGACCTACGCGGGTGATGCGAACTTCAACACCGGTAACGATACCGAGCCGCATGTCGTCAATGGTGCGAGCACCGATCTCGCGATCACCAAGGTCAGCAACACGACCATGTTCGGCTCAGGGCTCATCCAGTACACGGTGACGGCAAGCAACCTCGGACCACTGCCCGTCGTAGGCGCGACCGTGCAGGACACCCTGCCTGCCGGTTTGGCGAACCCGACATGGACCTGTTCGGGCACGAATGGCGGCACTTGCGCTGCGTTCGGTGGCGGCAACATCAATCAATCGGTGAACCTGCCAGTCAACGCCACGGTCACGTTCGTGATCACCTCGAGTCTCGCTCCCAACCTGCCGGACTCGCTGGTGAACACGGCGACGGTGACCTCGTCGGCAGCGGTGCCGGACTCCAACACCGCAAACAACAGTGCAACCGTGACGGACCGCGTCGTCCTCTTCCGGGACGGCTTCGAGGGGCCAGGTCCCGTACCGTTCCTCCTGCTGTCGCCGACCAACGCGGGCGAGACAAGGACACAGTCCCTGCCCGCTGGCGACATCGCAGACATGGCACTTGGATTGAATCCGGTGTACGTGATCGAGTTCCGCATCGGCAACAGCATTGCGCTGATCAGCACACGGTTGTTTGCAGACCAGGTGCAAGTCAGTCTCCTGCAACGCAATGCCTCCGGCATCTGGAGCACTGGTCCCTGGCTGTCGCTGCAAGACGGCCAGCGCTTGAGTTTCCTGTGGTCAAACGTCGAAACGGCCCGGGAACCCGGCGAACTGCGTGCGAGCCTCGTCATCGACTGAGGTGCGACGTTCGATTGGTCTGTTCTGGGAAGGGGCCTTCGGGCCCCTTCTTTTTTATGCGGCAGCATCGACTCCGTGGCGCCGGGATCAGGGGACTGTTCCCGGACGGACACAGGAAGTGCGCCAGCTCGACTTGAAGCCGTCCGTCGCATCGCTCGATTCCCCCTCGTTGTTAACACGCGTCGTCATGTCGCCGTTAAGTGACCCCGGCCTATGATCCCGTCCCGGAAAACATACTGATCGTCCTCGGCATGCAGATCGATCCTCTCGACGTCCTGCTGGAACACTTCCGCATCAACGCCGAGCTGTTCCACGCCGGACCGATGTGTGGCGATACCGCAGCGCAAGTCTCGGAAGGCACGGGCCATCTGCATGTCGTACAGCGCGGATGGGTGGACGTCCGGCACGAGACTTTGCCGTCGTTGTTCATCGCCGAACCGACTCTGCTTTTCTATCCGAGGCCACTGCCGCACCGGTTCCTGACCGATGCAAACACAGGCGCTGACCTGGTTTGCGCGACGGTGACGTTTCGTGGAGGACATCTGAATCAAATCCTGCAGGGACTGCCGCCCTTGCTTGCCGTGCCTTTGGCGGAGATGCCCGAGCTTGGCGCCACGGTCGATCTGCTGCTGGCGGAAGCGTCCGGCAGTCGCTACGGGCGAAAAGCCACGGTCGGAAGACTGTTCGAGGTATTGGTGACGCTGTTATTGCGCAAGATCATGAGCGACGGACTGGTATCCAGCGGCGCGCTTGCTGCGCTCGCTCACCCGCAGTTGGGCAAAGCGCTGGCGGCGCTTCACCTTGCACCGGAGCAGTCGTGGACGCTCGAGAAGCTGGCCAGGATCGCCGGCATGTCGCGCAGTCGATTCGCGCAATCGTTCAAGGCGACGCTCGGGACTACCGTCGGTGAATACCTGGCGGGCTGGCGTCTGGCGATTGCGCAGGAGCTCCTGCGCGGCGCCACGCCGCTCAAGCACGTCGCCAGCAAAGTCGGCTACGGCAGCGCCACCGCGCTGACGCGTGCATTCCTGTCGCGCGTGGGTGTTTCACCGCGAGCGTGGCTGCGCGCCGAAGGGGTTGCAGCCGAGGAAGCGCCCGACCTGCAAACGGCGCAGTCCTGAAGTAACGCGCGCAGATGCTTCCCTTGGGTTATTTCGGGTACATCACTGCGGACATCACAATTGCTCTCCAGTGCATTCCTCGCTCAGACCCAAGGTGATCACGTGAGTATCTTCGACAAGATTTTCGACAAGCTCGGTTTCGGCAAACGCAAGATCTTTACCCCTACTTCCCAGTCAGGTGGTGGCGGTGGCTCACCCACGGTCTGGCCGGCGGCCGGCGGCAGTTCGAGCACGGCTCCGCGCCCTGCTGCTGCGTCGCAGGGTCCCGCAGCTCCCGTGGCGATGAGCGAAGTGGATGTCATGTCCAAGCTGGAAGCAATGGCTGCGGCGAGCGCCCAGAAGCTCAACTGGAAGACGTCCATCGTCGACCTCATGAAGCTGCTCGGGCTTGACAGCAGTCTGGCGGAACGCAAGGAGCTCGCGGTTGAGCTCGGTTGTCCCGCAGAGAAGATGGGCGACTCCGCCGAGATGAACATGTGGCTGCACAAGGCCGTCCTCCGCAATCTTGCGCAGAATGGCGGCAACATTCCTGCGAACATGCTGGACTAGCTCCTCGCAGCATCGCGCGGCGAGTTGTTCGCGGCCGAGCCCGTCCTTTCTCGTCTTGATCGACGAGATGGGACTGCGCTGCACCTGCAACAATTGACGCCCCACCCCTCGCCGCTCAATGCGGAGCGAGTCGAACGCATGGCGCTCAAGGCCACGATCCAGAAAGCGCAGCTCGAGATCAGCGACATGGATCGCGGTTACTACGCGACTCACGCGCTCACATTGGCGCAGCATCCGTCCGAGACCAGTGAGCGTCTGATGGTGCGGCTGCTGGCATTTGCGTTGCACGCGGATGAACGTCTGGAATTCGGTGCGGGCCTGAGCTCCGAGGGCGAGCCCGACTTGTGGCGCAAATCGCTCACCGGCGAGATCGAACTCTGGATCGACCTCGGGCAGCCGGATGAGCAACGTATTCGCAAAGCCTGCGGGCGCGCTCGGCAAGTCGTGGTCGTGACCTACAGCGGGCGTAGCGCCGACATCTGGTGGGACAGGATTGCGCCGTCCCTGGCGCGTTCGAAAAATCTCACCGTGATCGACATTCCCGCAACGCATGTGCCTGCGCTCGCCGCGCTCGCGGGTCGCAACATGCAACTGCAATGCCTGATCCAGGAAGGCGAAGTGCAGCTGATGGATGCGCAGACGAGCGTGACGGTGCAGCCCGTCGTACGCATGGCTCCGGCTGCCACGACACAGACTCGCTAGGCGCATGGCGGAGACTTTCGATGTCGTAATTGTCGGCGGCGGCGCAGCCGGCCTCATGTGCGCCATCACGGCGGGCCAGCGCGGCCGCCGCGTGCTGGTGATCGAACACGCCAATCGCGTCGGCAAGAAAATCCTGATGTCGGGCGGCGGGCGCTGCAACTTCACCAACACCGGCACTACGCCTGCGCAGTTCATCTCGGCCAACCCGCATTTCTGCAAGTCCGCGCTGGCGCGTTACACGCCAGGCGACTTCGTCGCAATGGTCGAACGCCACGACATCGCGTTTCACGAGAAGGAACTCGGCCAGTTGTTTTGCGACGAGTCGTCGAAGCAGATCGTGAAGATGCTGCTGGACGAGTGCGCCGCAGCAGGCGTGCGCGTGGAAACCAGTTGCAGCGTCGACCAGGTGCAACGCGGCGACGCAGGCTTTCGCGTCAGCACCGCACTGGGCGAGTTCGGTTGCGAGGCCCTGGTGATTGCCAGCGGTGGCCTTTCGATACCGAGCATGGGTGCCAGCGGATTCGGCTACGCGATCGCGCGCCAGTTCGGTCACGCCGTGTTGCCCACACGCGCCGGTCTGGTGCCTCTCACGCTCAGCGGAACGCACTCGGACAACTTCAAGGACTTGAGCGGTGTCGCACTGCCGGTAGAAGTCTCGTGCAACGGGACGAGTTTTCGCAACGCGCTGCTTATCACGCATCGCGGAGTGAGCGGTCCGGCGATCCTGCAGATCTCGTCGTACTGGCAGCCGGGCGACGATCTGCACGTCGACTGGTTGCCGGGCGACGATGCGTTCGCGATTCTGCAGTCCGAAGGCGCCGCGCGACCTGCGGCGGAATTCAAGACCGTGCTCTCGGACCTGCTGCCACGCCGGCTGGCGCAACGCCTCTGCGAGCTGTGGCTGCCGAACAAACCGATGCGCCAGTATCGCGAAAAAGAACTGCGCGACATCTCGGTGCAACTTGAGGACTGGCCACTCATCGCCAGCGGCACCGAAGGCTATCGCACCGCCGAAGTCACGCTCGGCGGCGTCGATACCGACGAGCTGTCTTCAAACACAATGGAGTCCCGCCGCGTGCCCGGCGTCTACTTCATCGGCGAAGTCGTCGACGTCACCGGCTGGCTCGGCGGCTACAACTTCCAGTGGGCGTGGGCATCGGGTCACGCCGCTGGCAACGCGGTGTGACTCTGGTGTCAGGTCGCTACGCGACCTGACCTTCATCGCATGAGCAAGTCACTTACCCGCAAATCGGCGACAGCGCGTACGTTTGCGTACGACGTGTCCGCGCAGTTGCGAACTCCGGAAGAAATGGCGGCTTATCTGGACGCGTGGCTCACCGAGGCACCCGACGATGCCGCAGGCATCGCGCGCGCGCTCGGCGTGAGCCTGCACGCCGAAGCCGCCTGACGAACGCTGCTGGACATTTTTTGCGACGCACTGTCGTTCTCCCTTCGAACCATCGTTGCCCACGCAGGACCATGTTTGCCGTGGTGCTTGCACACGCTCAAACGCAGACCCATCGTTGACGAAGCAGTTGGTTCCGCTGTCCGTTGACCCCTCGTTCCGTTTGGAAAGAGGGGTCAAGTACGGCGATCGCAGAAACGTCGCTCTTAGAACTGCTGGGAGAAGCGGACGCCGAAGGTTCTGGGTTGTGCTGCGATGATGTAGGTCTGCTCGCCGCAGACGGCTTCGGCGCACTGGGCGAATTTCGACAGTTCCGCGCGTTCGTCGAAGGCGTTGCGCAGGAAAAAGTCGAGTGCCCAGTTGTCGCGCTTGAGGCCGAACGACAGATCGACCATCGTGTAGGCGTCGAGGTTGCCGAGGATTTCGCGCTCTACCAGCCGCAGATCCGAGGTGCGATCGCCTTCGTAGAAAATCGAGCCCTGCCAGTACGCCTCGAAGTTGCCGAGATCGAACGAGTACCTGCCGGTGAGATTGCCCTTGAACTCTGCGGTGACGGGCAGGCGCGTTCCTGCGGGGGCCTGCGGACCGTCCGGGAACGCTTCGCTGGGCGGGCAGACGGTGATCGGCACGCCGTTCTCGTCGGTCGCGCCGCAGTAGTTCTCGGTGAGCTCCGCATCGAAGAAGGCGAGGCCGCCGGTGATCATGAGGTTATAAGTCGCGGCCCAGTTGAGTTCCATCTCGAGGCCGCGGATCTGCGCCTGGTTGGCATTCTTGATCTCGGTGAGGCCATTCGCGCCGAGCAACGCGAACTGGAAGTCTTTCCAATCCTGCTGGAACACCGCGCCGTTAAAAGACACGCGATTGTCGAGCCAGGTAGTCTTCCAACCCAACTCATAATTGGTGAGGAAGTCGGAAATGTACGGCGGCAATGAGCCGCGTCGATTGATGCCGCCGGGCCGATAGCCTTCCGACCACGTCGCATACACCAGTTTGTCGTCGTCGATCTCGTAAGTCAGGTTGAGGCGCCCGAGGTGGTCGCTGTCGCTGGCGGTCTTGTCGAGATTGATGCACGGCGCGCCGCGGAAATCGGTCTGGTCGAAACACGCGGCCTCGCCGGTCGAGCCGCTATAGCCTTCCGAAAATCCGAAGAAACCCTTGAGGCTGTTGTCGGCTTCGAAGAAGCGCACGCCCGCAGTTGCGGTGAGCTGGTCGGTGATGTCGTAGGACAACTCGCCAAACAACGCGCGGTCCTCGTCCGTGCGCACCTGCTGCGTCAGCCAGATTGTGTCGGGGTAGCCCGTCACCGACAACGAATCAGCAAGATTGTCTACGCGGTAACGCTGTTCGATTTCGTGTTCCTGATCCTGCAAGAACAGTCCTCCGACGAAACGCAGGCGATTGTCCTGCGGCGACGACAAACGAAGCTCGTGCGTGTCGCGGCTGTAGCCGTCCTTGCCCTGGATGTACTGCGAAGGATTGATGAGGTTGCCGGCATCGTCCACGAAGTACGCGCCGTAGCCGAGGAGCGTGTCGTACCAGAAAGCGTAGTCGTTGTAGTCGGACTCGGTGTCAACGTCGCGTTTCAGATGCGCGTAGGCGTAGACCAGATCGAAATTGCCGATCTTGCCCTGCACGGTAAGTGCGGCTTGGGTCCAGCGGTCGTCGGCGCTCTCGGGATAAAAATGCGTGATGTCGTTGTCACCGACGTCCGGATCGAAACCAAAACTGCCGTTCGATTCCTGGTTCTGATGGATGAGAGTGGGGGTGATGCTCCAGCTGTCGTTGAGATCGACCTTGAGCGCGGCGCGCAATCCGTAGGTGTCGACGTCGTTGTAGTCGTCTTCCGCGCGGTCGGCGTTATTGATGGTGATGCCGGACGTCGGGAACGTGCGCGTGCCGAACACGTTGTCGACATAGCCGGCGTCGTGCTTGCTCCAAGCCACCAGCCGGATCGCCGCGTTCTCGGCCACGGGCAAGTTGACGAAGCCTTCGGTGACATAGCCACTGCCGCCGTCGTCAATGGTATTGCCTTCGACGCCGTAACCGGCCGCAAAACCACTCGGATCGGGCTTGTTGGTGATGATGCGCACAGTGCCCGACTGCGAACTGGCGCCGTACAAGGTGCCCTGCGGACCGGCCAGCACTTCGACGCGCTGGATGTCGTAGATGTGGAGATCGAGCGCACCCTGGATCGTGGTGATCGGCTGCTCGTCCAGATAGAGGCCGACGCTTGGCAGCGGGCCGGAATGATTGCCGTCGCCGCCGCTGGCCACGCCGCGGATATACACCTGCGAAAAGCCCGGGCCGAAGCTCTGGAACGACACGCTCGGCATCAGCCGCGCGAAATCGTCGAAGTCGGAAATGTTCTGCTCTTCGAGCCGCGTTTCGTCAAGCACCTGAATACTGATTGGGACCTTCTGCAGATTCTCGGTGCGCTTTTGCGCGGTAACGATGACCGTTTCGAGAGCGAGTGCTTCGTCGCCGTCCCGCGCTTGCGACTCCTCGACCTTGGTCGCGTTTTCGTCGGCCGGATCCACTAGTTCGTCCTGCGCAAACGGCGCCGCGCACATCGCGAAATAAATCGCCGCGGTCAGTGGTAAACGGGCCATCTTCGACAGGCGCTTGCGGGCCGGGACGGGTGTGGTTTGTTTCTTCATGGCAATTCCCCCTTGCTGTGCGTCAAACGAAATGAATCAGATCCTTGCGAAATCGGGTACGGCGGGATACGCGTCCAGCACCGGGCCCAGCGCGCGCTTGAGCGGCGCGAGTTCGGCTTCAAAGTGGCGCCAGTGATCGACGCCCTCGCGATAAATCGGTTGCCGCACCTGCTCCGAGCTCGCGGTGCGCACCGGTCGCGCGTTTTCGAAGAACCGCAGGCACTGCTCCTCGTACGGCAGGCCGCAATGCGCGAGCAGGCGTTGCACTTCGGCTTCGGTGTCGGCCACCAGCGTCTCGTAAAACACGCGGTGGATGCGGCCCGGCAGCACGTTGTCGTAATGCGCCATCAGTTCGACGTAGTCTTTGTAATAGCGGCCGATGTCATCCAGCGCGTAGCTGAAACTCTGCCCGCGCGCGAAGTGCTGCTTGAACCCGGAGAAACAGCAGCCGAGCGGATGCCGGCGCGCGTCGATGATCTTCGCGTTGGGCAGTGCCAGATGGATGAGCGCAACGTGGGCAAAATTGTTCGGCATCTTGTCGATGAAGAACGGTGCGCAGGTCTTGCGTTGTACGCGCGTGCGTTCGAGGTACTGCTCCCCGAGCTCGCGCAATGCGCGCGCATCGAGCGTTGCCAGCACCTCGTGATAGGACATCGAGTCGGATTCGCCCTGCTGCCGCAGGTCGCGCGTCATCGAGATGATTTCCGGCAGCTCCATGGTGCCTTCCACCATGGAATGGCTCGACAGGATCTGCTCGATCAAGGTCGAGCCCGAGCGCGGCAAGCCGACGATGAAGATTGGATCCGGCGCGGCGCAGCCCGCGCCCGCGCGCTGCTCGAAAAAGCCTCTGGTGAAAATCCGCTTCGAGCGCGCGACCTTGGCCGAGGTGTCGTCCGCGCTGTACACAAGCATGCTGCGGCGGAGCGCGTTGCCTTCGCGGTAATGCGCGAACGACGCAGCGTAGTCGCCGGCATCCTCGCGCGCCTTGCCGAGCGCGAATTCGAACTGGAGCCGCTGCTCGGTATCCAGACCGGTCCGCGCCAACTGACGTTGCATGGCCTCAATATCCGCACCATCGAAGCGCACCGTCTTGAGATTCGCAAGACTCCACCACGCCTCACCGAAGCCCGCGTCGATCTCGATGCACTTGCGATACGCCTGAATCGAGTCGTCCTGGGATCCTGCTGTTTTCAGCGCGTGCCCGTAGCTCAGCCACACGCGAGCGTTGTGCGGATATTCGCCCAGGATGCGCGCGTAAATCCCGATCGCAGGTGCGTAATCGCCGATGCGGCACAGCACCACGGCCTTGAGATTCCGGTAGCTCGGATTGTCCGGATCGCTGGCCAACAAGGTTTCGATTTCAGCCAGTGCCTGCGTCGGCTTGTTGCCACGGTGCAGAATCAGCGCGTAGTTTTGCCGCGCCGCATTGAAGCTTGGCGCGAGTTCAAGGCAACGCGCCAGCAGCGCTTCGGCATCTTCGTGGCGCGCCAGTCGCGCGGCGACTTCAGCGAGCATGCGGATCGCCGCGACGTCAGTCGGAGACTGCTTGAGGTGCGCTCGCAGCAAGGCCTCGGCTTCCGCGATGCGATTCTCGAACAACGCCGCAGCCGCGACCATCAAACGTGGATCGCGTGTCGAGTATTTGATGTGCGCGGCATACGCCGAGTCGGCGCCTGCGGCGTCGCCGGCGGCGGTGAGGTGATCCCCCAGCGCAAGCCACGCGAGCGGCAGATCTGGCTTGAGCGCGACCGCTCGTTCAAGCGCAGCGATTGCATCATTGCCGCGTCCAGCCCGCCCCAGGGCAGCGCCAAGTTCGAACTGCGCTTGCGCCCAGTTGGGCTGGAGCACGGCAAGCTTTTCCAGAATCGCCGTGGCCTGAATCGCATTGCCGCGAGCGGTATGCGAAGCGCCGAGCAACAACAATGCCTGCGGATGGTTGTCGACGATCTTCAGGATTTCGCGGGCCTGCTCACCGGCAAGCGCGGGCTCGCTCGCGAGCAGCCGCGAGGCGTGCGCCAGCGCAACATCGACCGAAGCGGTTGGCTCAGCCACCAGACTCATCAACACCCTTTGAGCATGTGCAAGGCGCGTGAAACCCGACACGCGACAGTAGCGTTAAAACACTGTTAATCCAAGCTTGTGTCATGGATGCGCTCCAGGGATTTTATGCGCCATCACTGCTCGGGCACGGCTACCCTTGCCGAAACTGCAGTAAGAGTCGTCGAAAATATGAACTGCACTCAAGCCGCCGTCAGGCGCTACAAGGTCTGCCCAGACTCCCAGACCGTTTCGGGACGCCGCGGCCGGATTGCGCGGGTGTATGGAATAGCGCTTTCGTTGTTCTGCTGCCTGGCGCCTCCACTCTTCGGTGCGCAGCTCGACATCCAGGGCCCACCGGGGAGCGCCAATTTCGGCACCCATGTCACGGTGCTGCCGAATAAAAACATTGTCGTGACCGACCCGTTCGCTGAGGGCGGCGGTGCGGTGCACTTGTACTCCCCAAGCGGCGCTCTCATCAGCACTTTGGTGGGCGACCAAGTTGGAAGTCACGGCGTCGTGGTTGTGGGCGGCAGCAATTTTGTAGTGGTGAGTCCTGACTGGAACAACCGCGCGGGTGCGGTGACTTGGGTCAATGGTGCCACCGGACTATCCGGCATCGTGTCGCCGGCCAATTCCCTGGTGGGGAGCTCCGAGTTCGACCAGGTGGGTCGCCCGGGTCCGGTGCTCAAATCCGGGATCACTGTGCTCACCAACGGCAATTATGTGGTCGTCACTTTCAACTGGCGCAATGGCGCGATGACAGGCGCTGGTGCGGTTACTTGGTGTAATGGAGCGACTGGTCGGTCAGGCGCTGTCTCTTCCTCCAATTCGCTGGTCGGATCGGCCTTCAACGATTTTGTGGGCTACAACGGCGCGACTGCACTCACCAACGGTAACTACGTTGTGCGCAGCTCCCTCTGGAACACCGCGGCGGCGCCGGAAGTCGGCGCCGTAACTTGGGGCGACGGCAATGTCGGTGTCACGGGAGTGGTATCGCCAGCCAATTCGCTTGTCGGGAACAGGCCAATCGACAGGGTCGGTTTCAGTGACATCGGCGTTCTGACCAACGGCAATTACGTCGTTGTTAGTCCTTCCTGGGACAGTGCATCGGTGGCGGATGCCGGCGCGGTCACTTGGGCCAACGGCGCTACGGGACGGGTGGGAACAGTTTCCGAAAGCAACTCACTGATCGGTGTCAGCGCTGAAGATCAAGTCGGTCTGCCGGGTGTGACTTCGCTTGCGAACGGAAATTACGTGGTGCGCAGTCGATGGTGGAACAGCGGTGGGGTCTCGGACGCAGGCGCAGTGACTTGGGCCAACGGCGCCACTGGCCTCGTCGGAGTGGTCAACTCTGGCAACTCCCTCGTGGGGACTTTGGCCGACGACAGGGTCGGTGATGATCTGTTTATCCATGAGCGGCGGCTCACTGGTGTCACGCCCCTGGCAAACGGCAACTATGTCGTCGCAAGTCCTGTGTGGGACAACGGCGCCGCTGTGGATATTGGCGCGATCACCTGGTCCAGCGGCGTATCGGGGCGTACGGGTGCGCTCTCGCCCGTCAACTCCATGATCGGGGGTACCGCAGGCGACAAGGTGGGCGCGTCCGGAGTTTGGGCGTTGGCAAACAATCATTACGTTGTCGCGAGTCCTTCCTGGAGCAGTGGAGGAGTGTCGCGCAGAGGAGCTGTTACGTGGGGAAATGGAAACGAGGCTGCCGTCGGCATTGTGGTTGCCGGTAACTCGCTCGTTGGATCGCAGGCAAACGACTCTGTCGGAATTCTTGGCGTGACCGCTCTGACCAACGGGAACTACGTCGTGGTGAGCCCTTTTTTTAACAACGGTTTGATTGCTGACGTCGGCGCAGCGACTTGGCTTGATGGCAGCCTGGGCATTTCGTCCGTCGTGTCATCGGCCAATTCGCTGGTGGGTTCGAGCGAGTCTGATCTTGTAGGACGCACGGCGGTGGTCGCGTTGGCAAACGGCCATTACGTAGTGCAGAGCCCGGATTGGAAAAGCGGCACGATCTGTTGCGTGGGGGCGATTACATGGGGAAACGGCAATACCGGATTGACGGGCGCCGTGTCAGCGACCAACTCGCTCGTCGGATCGAGCGATGGTGACCGACTCGGCGAGAGTTTGGACGGCGTAGGCGGGGTCGCTGCGCTGAGTGGCGGCAATTACACGCTCGTGAGCAGACTATGGGACAACGGCTCAATCTTCGACGCGGGTGCAGTCGCGCTTGCGCGTGGCGATGTCGGGCTGGTCGGCACGATCAACGCCAGTAACAGCGTGCTTGGAACCTGGCAATTTGGCGGCCTGAACCTTGTGTTCGGCTACGACGCCACGCTTGCGCAAATGGCGGTGGGGCGTCGGCAAAGCAATATTGTGAGTCTATTTAGTCTCACTGCATCCGAGGTAATTTTCGCCAACAGCTTCGAATAGGCGGCGCCGCACGGCTCGCGTGCTGCCAGAAATTAGAGCACCGCTTCCTGATCGTCGAGCAGCGCGCGGGCGCCGCTGCACAGCAGTGCTTGCGCGACCTCGGTGCCGAGCAACTCCGCGTCGCGATGACTGAGGACGCTGGCTTGCGCGGTCGCGCGCAGGGATTGCCCGGTGCGCTGCGAACCGACCCAGCCGGTGAGGTGCATCGAGTTACCGGTCAGTTCGGCGTAGGCGGCAATGGGTACCTGGCAACTGCCTTCGAGTGCGCGTGTGATGGTGCGTTCGGCTGTGACGCACAGCGTTGTCGCTGCGTGCGCGAGCGGTGCGACCAGTGCGGCGACGTCGGCGGCGTCGCTGCGACATTCGATCGCGAGTGCGCCTTGCGCGGCGGCGGGCAGCCAGTCGGGCGCGACGAGGCGCTCGGAGATGCGTGCGCCGAATCCGAGTCGTTCGAGGCCTGCGCACGCGAGGATCGCCGCGTCGATTTCACCGCTGTCGACCTTGGCGAGGCGCGAACCCACGTTGCCGCGGAGGTCAATCGCTACAAGATCAGGGCGGCGCGCGATGAGTTGCAGCTGACGGCGTAGCGACGAAGTGCCGACGCGCGCGCCGGGCGGCAAGGCGTCTAGTCCGGTGCCATCGCGTGTGACCAGGCCATCGAATGGATCTGCGCGTTCGAGGATCGCGGCCAGCACGAACGGTGGATCGAGTTGAGTGGGCACGTCCTTGGCGGAATGCACGGCGAAGTCCGCGCGGCCATCGAGCATGGCGACTTCGAGTTCTTTGAGAAACAGGCCCTTGCCACCGATGGCGGCAAGCGAGCGGTCGAGAATTTCGTCGCCGCGTGTCGACAGGGGAACCAGTTCGACGACGAGGCCAGTGTGCAACTCGCGCAAGCGTGTAGCCACATGCTCGGCCTGCCACAACGCGAGTGCACTCTTGCGCGTCGCAATCCGGATCGTCCTGAGCCCCCCCCCTTTCGGGGGAGGGGTTGGGGAGAGGGTGTGATCTTGCCGCATCGTTCCGTTGTTTACTGGCAAGGTTTCTCAACCTTCGCTTCGTAGAACCCTCATCCGGCGCTGCGCGCCACCTTCTCCCGGAGGGAGAAGGGAAAAGCGACCGCAGCGTTGCGCGTCAGTTGCTTTCGGAGAGGGGTGAGGTTCACAGCAAATCACAAGGTGCGGACCATGCGGCGCAGGCCGGCGAGGTTGCGGCGCGAGACTTCAACGGGCTCCTTCATGCCGCGCAGGCGCAGCAGCATGCGACCGTCGGGTGCGCGCGTCAGCGCCTCTATGCGCTTGACCGCGGCGAGGCAGTTGCGATGGATGCGCACGAACTGCTCGCCGAATTCGTCTTCGAGCGCCTTGAGCGATTCCTCGATCAGAAGTTCGCCATGATCGTGGTGCACGACTACGTACTTGTCTTCGGCAACAAACGCGGCGATATCCACGATCGAAACCAGTTTCAGGCTGCCGCGAAAGCGCGCACAGATGTGGCTGCGGCGGCGCGCCTGCGGCAAGGTTCGCTGCAACTCCGCACTGACCTCGCCGCCGAAGCGCTGCGCGCGCGCGAGTGCTGACTGCAGCCGTTCCGCGCGCACCGGCTTTACCAGATAATCGATTGCGTTGGCCTCGAACGCCGCCAGTGCGTGATCGTCGAACGCGGTGCAGAAAATCACCGCAGGCGCATGTTCCTGCGCGGCCAGATGCCGCGCGACTTCAAGGCCATCCATCGCCGGCATCACGATGTCGAGGAGCACCACGTCGGCGCCGGTGCTCTCAACCAGCGCCAGCGCGGCGAGGCCATCGGCCGCCTCGCCCACGATGACGACCTCGGGAATGTCAGCCAGCAGCGCCTTCAACCGCTCGCGCGCCAGCGATTCGTCGTCGACGATCAGGACTTTCATCGCAGCCTGCTCATATCAGCCCATCCATCGAGTCGTGTTCATCGCGGCACCACCACTTCGCAGGCGTAGACACCTTCCGCATCATGCACGACCAGACGCGCGGCGTCGCCATAGTGGAACGCGAGACGCTGGCGCACGTTGTCGAGCGCGATGCCGTGTCCAGCGCGTATGGCTTGCGCGACGGGCGGCCGCGGATTCAGGATTTTAAGCGCAATGCTGGTGGCGTCCGTGCGCCCCTCGATCGTGATTTCCCCGCCATCGGGCAAGGCGCTGATGCCGTGATGCACCGCGTTCTCGACCAGCGGCTGCATCAGCAGCGCAGGCATGGGCGTGGCGAGCGGCAGACCCTCTGTACTCCAGCGCACGCGCAAGCGATCGCCGAGACGCAGTCGCTCGATTTCGAGGTATCTGCGCACCAGTTCGAGCTCGTCTCCAAGCGTGCTCAATCGCTCGCCTGGCGCCAGCGCCGCGCGGAACAATTCCGACAAGTCTTCCACTGCACGCTCGGCGTCGCGTGGCCGGAGTGGAATCAGACTGGCGATCGTGTTCATGCTGTTGAACAGGAAGTGGGGGCGAATGCGCGCCTGCAACGCCACGATTTGTGCGCGCGCCTGGCCACGCTCGTTGCGCCGCCATGCCGCGCTGACGTAAAGATAGCGAAGCAGCACGGTGCTCGCGAGCAACGCGATCAGCGTGTTGCCAATGACGAGCCTTGCGAGATGCGGCGGCGGCGCCGACGTGGAACCCAGCACGATGGTCAATGAAGGCGCCAGTGGCACCAGCGCGTAACTCGCGAGCAGCGTGGTGAGCGGGAGCACCAGCCACGCACCGACGACCGTGATCGCAGGACTGCGCGTAACCAGCCACGGCCGCAGTTTGCACAAGACCACCACGGCAACCAGCGCAATCCAGATCACAAACGTGGTGCCGGCGACGAGTCGGGAGAGCGACCAGTCCGCGCGCGAAGTCGGCGCGAGAAACACGATCAGGAACACGGCTTCGGCAAGCAACACGAACATCGCCACCTGACGCGCGCTGCAGAACTCCGGCAACCAGTGGTCGCTGCGCTCAGACGACCAGACCGAGGCACGCTGCAGGCGCTGGATCAGCCGGCGTATCAGGTGAGGCGCGGCGTCAACCATGTCGCGAGGTCGTGCACTTCGTCCGCGCTGAGCGAATGCTGCATGGGGTAGGTATGCCATTCGACCTTGAAGCCGGCTTGCGTCAGCCAGCCGCGACTGTTTTCGCCCAGCGCCTGCGGCACCACAGGGTCGTGGCTCCCGTGCGCCATGAAGATCGGGATCTTGCGTGCGGCGCTGCCGATTTCCTTGTCGCTGATACCCGCGAGCGGCAGGTAGCACGACAAGGCGATTGTTCCGGCAAGTGGCGCATTGCGACGAATGGTGGTGGCCAGCGCGATGGCGCCGCCTTGCGAGAAACCCGCGACGAAGATGCGCTCCGGAGCAATGTTTTTTTCCACTTCGCGCGCGATCAGTTTTTCGACGGTAGCGACCGACTCGCGTACACCGATTTCATCTTCGCGATCCGCGATGCTGGCGCCGCGAATGTCGTACCACGCGCGCATCCGCATGCCGTTGTTGATGGTGACCGCGCGCACCGATGCGTGCGGAAACACGAAGCGGATTGCAGGCCAGTCGCGGCGCACCAGCTGAGGGACCAGTGGCTCGAAATCGTGCCCGTCGGCGCCGAGGCCGTGCAGCCAGATCACGCTGAATGTCGGCTTCGCGCCGGTGACGACTTCAACACCATCGAACATGTATGACCGCGTGCAGCTGAAGTTGCGTCAGGATAGTCGCAACGCCGTGGCTGTTGT
>JBKJND010000256.1:0-5841 GCA_046596095.1 Ahniellaceae bacterium
TCGTTTGCGCGTCGAGTATCTCGATCTGTACTTTGCGCACCGGGCCGATCCCGAGGTGCCCATTGCAGAAACCGTGTGGGCGATGGATCAGCTCGTGCGTGCTGGCAAGGTGTTGTACTGGGGCACGTCGGAATGGCCGGCCGAGGCGATCGCGGAAGCGCATCGAGTTGCCGTGACGCATCATCTCGTGGCGCCAGTGATGGAGCAGCCGCAGTACAACCTGCTGCATCGCGAGCGCGTCGAACACGAATACGCGCCGCTGTATCGCGACCACGGCATGGGCACCACGATCTGGTCGCCGCTCGCGTCGGGCGTGCTGACGGGCAAGTACAACGAGACCAGACCCGGCGACTCACGGCTCGAGCGGCCCGGTTACGAGTGGCTGCGACGCATGGCGCTCGGCGAATCGGGCGACCGCACGCTCGATCGGGTGCGGCGATTCACGGCACTGGCGAAGGAGTTGGGCCAACCGCCGCATCGTCTGGCGTTGGCGTGGTGCCTGCGCAATCCGAACGTTTCGACCGTGCTGCTTGGCGTCAGCCGCATCGAGCAGCTCGACGACAATCTCAAAGCGTTGCCGCTGGTCGATGCGGTGTCGCCAACCGACTGGCTCCGAATCGAGGCCTGCTTCGCCAACCAACGTGGGTCGCCCAATACCATGCGTGGTTAGACAGGCTCACCACGGACGGTGTGTAGAGTGTTCGGAAAGCCAGCCAAATTCCGTTCGTGGTGAGCCTGTCGAACCATGATCGGAATTTGCGACACTTCCGTTTCGGGCGGGCGATTCTTGGCCAGAGGCTGGCGCAAATTCGTTAGGCGCTGATTCCGCGTGGTGATGGCGGTGCGGGCGGTGCGGGCGGCGTGGGAGGAGTCGGCGGTGCTGGCGGTGCGATCAGCACATCGCGCAAGGTCGGCGTCGCGACCGTCACCGACAACGGCTTGCGATCGCGTACGAGATCGAGCGTTGCGCGTGTCCCCTTGCCACGACCGAGCATTGCGCGCATGAGTTCGCGATGTCCTGTCACTGGCTTGCCGTCGACCCGGGTGATCACATCGCCGGTGCGAAGCTCCGGAAACGAATCGCCCTTGTTGTCGAGGACGAGCACGCCCGATTGGGCGCCGAAGTGACGTCCCAACTCGGGATTGATCGGCGCCAACTGCAATCCGCCGAGGCCTGCACTGCGGAACACCATTGCACGCGCGCGGGGCGCTTGACCGTCACTCATATGTCCGCCGCGCGCGTGCTCGACGTCGTTCCGGATGACGACGTGTCGCTGTGCCTTGCCATCCCGCCGGGCGTCAACCGACCGTTCGATGATGACGTCGTTGTCGATCTGCGCGTTCGGGGCCAACAGGTTGAGGTCGTGGCCTGGCTCCATGTCGACGTCGATATCCATGTCCATGTCCATGTCCAAATCGAAATCGAAATCGGGATCGCCGGACCACAGCGGCATGCTGTGCGCGGCCATCTTGCGGACACTGACCACGACCTCGTGCTGGCTGCCATCGCGCGTGACGATGACGGGCACCTTTTGTCCTTCGCTCAACCCCCGGACTGCTTCCAGCGCGGTATCGAGTCCTTCCTCGCCGCTCTTGATCCGTCTGCCTTTGACCGCAACCAGAACATCGCCGCCACGCAGTCCGGCCTGCTCGGCGGGGCCGCCCGGTGTCACGGCACGGATGACGACATCCTTGCCGAAATTGTCGAGCACCACACCCAGCACGGGCCGCGTCGCCGGGAGGCCGCGCGGCGCGTTGCCGGTCTTGAACGCGTAGTGATACGCATCGCGTTGACCGAGCTTCATTGACAGCTCGGCGACGCGTTGCGCGGCCTGCTGCAATTGTTCGCGCGCGCCGGCGATGTCGCGCTCAATTCGCGCTCGTTCCGCCGGCGACAGGGCGGCGGCCGGCGCGGTCGAGCGCGCGCCTCCATCCACCCGCTTGATCAATATGCGCCGCTCCGGCGCCGCTGCGGGTGCCGGCGCCTGCGCCAACACGGCGCCGCTCAACACGAGGCTCGTCAACGCACTAAACAACAAGCGACTTCGCAACATTTCAATTCTCCTGAAGGGTTCGGCTGGACATGACAGGAATTCAAAGCAGCATTGCCGCGGAAGCACCGGGCAGCGACAGCGCCAGTGGTTCGCCCTGCAAGGAAACGAGTTGTTCGAGCAGCCCGACACGCCGTTGCCAGAGCTGATTGCGCTCTGTGCCGCTGGCTGATTGCGAGAGGCGTTGATCGACGCTGGCGATCAGGTTTTCAATTTCGACGCTGGCCGAAGCAGAGCCCAGGTCCTGCGGCCATTGCGCGCTGCCGCTGTCGATCAGCCAGCGCTCGAGCGAGCCGCTGCGTTCGATCAGTGCGGCCTCCGCTGCCGACGACTCTCCGGCACGACGAGGCTTGATCGGCTCGTTCAATGCGAGTGTCGCGGCGCCCTCCCGGGACGGCTCGGCCGGTCGACTCCATTGCGCCAAGCCCAGCCATGCGACCGCGAGAGAGGCGGCAGCGGCCAACACGATCCAACGCCCTCGTGTTCGAGTCCGCAAGCTGCTATTCCGCGCCGAAGCGGCCGACAACTTCGGTGCAATCTCTTTCCACGCCGAGTGCTCGGGCGCGACTTGCTGCAACGCGCGCAAAGAACTCGCCAACTTCTCAAGTTCGGGCGGTGAAACCAGAACCAGTGGAATGATCTCAGGCGACTGCATGTCGCAACTCCTGTTCCGGCGGCTGCTCGTCGGGACTTCGCATGAATTCGCGCAAACGCCGCGCACCACGCTGCACCTGCGACTTCGAAAAACTCAAACTGCGCCCGAATTCCTGGGCGATTTCCTCGTGGCTGTAGCCCTCCACGAGATGCAGCCAGAGCACGCTGCGCGTCTGCGCTGGCAACTGCGCGAGACCCTTCTCCAGGTCGATCCAGTCCGGCAGCGATGCAGTTTCTGCAGCCATCTCGTCATCCAGTTCGTCGTGCGGCGGTGTGCTCGACCGGAGTCGCGCCAGCGCCGCATTCACGGCAATCTTGCGCAGCCACGACCAGAACGGCGCATCGCCGCGAAACTGCTCGATGCGCGTGTGCACTTGCAGGAGCGTGTCCTGCAGCACCTCACGCGCATCCTCGCGATTGGCCAGCATCCGCCACGCCAGGTTGTGGATCGGCCGCTCGAACATGCCGTACAGAGTCGCGAACGCCGCCGACTCGCGCCGGCGCAGTCCAGCGAGGAGTTCGGGGGATGTGTCGACGGCGAAAGCGCTGCTCACAATGCCCAGGATGCACCCAGCGCCCGAAAAGTCGCACTCGCCCTGTTCCCTTCTCCCTCCGGGGTGATTGGGCGCGCTGGCGAGCACTGCTCGCGCGCACAATCACGCCCATCGGGCCGGGGTAGGTGGCGCGCAGCGCCGGATGAGGGTTCGAAGGTGCGGATCGAGTGTTGCTGCGGGGAGCAACTCAACCGCGTGGCGAGATCGAACCCTCTCCCCCAACCCCTCTCCCGGGGGGAGAGGGGAGTCAAGCGCGGTTGGCCTCTATACTCGCGGCTGGCGTAACGTGGGGGATGCGGCAATGGAATTCGGCGGCGTATTGGGTTTTATCGTTCTGGCGTTCGTGGTGGTCACGCTGCTCAAGGGCGTGCGCGTCGTGCCGCAGGGCTACGAATACACGGTCGAGCGTTTCGGCAAGTACACGCACACGCTGTCGCCGGGCCTGGCGCTGCTGATGCCGTGGATCCAGAGCGTCGGCCGCAAGATGAACATGATGGAGCAGGTCCTCGACGTGCCTTCGCAGGAAGTCATCACGAAGGACAATGCGCTCGTCAAAGTCGATGGCATCGTGTTTTTCCAGATTCTCGATGCGGCCAAGGCGGCGTACGAAGTGTCGAATCTGCAGCAGGCGATCATCGCGCTGGTGATGACCAATATCCGTACCCCGATCGGCTCGCTCGACCTCGATGAGTCGTTGTCCAAGCGCGACGAGATCAACGCCAAGCTGCTGCGGGTCGTCGATGAAGCGACGCATCCCTGGGGCCTCAAGGTCAATCGTATCGAGCTGAAAGACATTCAGCCGCCGCGCGATCTGGTCGACGCGATGGCTCGCCAGATGAAGGCCGAGCGCGAGAAACGCGCAGCGGTGCTGGAAGCGGAAGGTCTGCGGCAGGCCGAAATCCTGCGCGCCGAAGGCGAGAAGCAGGCGGCCGTGCTGAAGGCCGAGGGCAAGCGCGAAGCGTCGTTCCGTGAAGCCGAAGCGCGCGAACGTCTTGCCGAGGCCGAAGCCAAGGCAACCATGATGGTGTCGCAGGCGATCTCCAAAGGCGACATGCAGGCCATCAACTATTTCGTGGCGGACAAATACATCGAGGCGCTCAAGGCGTTCGCGCAGTCTCCCAACCAGAAACTGCTGCTGCTGCCGATGGAAGCCACCGGAATTCTGGGCAGCCTTGCCGGCATCGCCGAGATCGGCAAGGAAGCGCTGCAACGCAGCGATGCGCGCAGCGCCGCCACACGCGGGCGCCAGGACCGCGAAGACGCCTCGCGCGACCCGAATGCCTCTTGATCGCCCGAACTGATCGTCAAAGCACGGAGCAACTTTAGATGCCGAAGATCGTTTACTTCTGGTGGGCCGTGGCCCTGCTCCTGATCGTGGGCGAAATCCTCGCGCCCGGTGTTTTCATGCTGTGGCTCGGCATCGCGGCCGCGGTGATGGGGACCCTCCTGCTGCTCACGGGCGCGGGCATGAGTTATCTGTGGCAGGCGGTTGTATTCGGTGTGCTCGCCTTTATCAGTGTCGGCGTCTACTGGAAGTTCCTGCGCGGCAACGAGCGGGTGAGCGATCAACCATTGCTCAATCAGAAAGCCGCGCAACTGGTGGGGCGAGTGGTGCCGCTGCTTGAGCCGATCGTCAATGGTCGCGGCCGGGTGCAAATTGGCGACGCGTTGTGGACGGTGCACGGCAGCGATGCGCCCGCCGGGACGCGAGTTCTGATCCACGCGATCGATGGCATGAACCTCGAAGTCCGTCCCGCCGAATAGCCATGATGAAGACCACGCCGCTCAACGCTTCGCATCGCGCGCTCGGCGCGCGCATGGTCGATTTCGGCGGATGGGACATGCCCATCAACTATGGCTCGCAGATCGACGAGCACCATCAGGTACGGCGCGACGCCGGCATGTTCGACGTGTCGCACATGACCGTGGTCGATTTGCGCGGCGCCCGCGTGCGCGAGTTCCTGCGCCACCTCGTCGCGAACACCATCGACAAGCTCGTCAAGCCGGGCAAGGCGCTCTACACCTGCATGCTCAATGAGCACGGCGGCGTCATCGACGATTTGATCGTGTATTTCATGAGCGAGACGTTCTTCCGGCTGGTCGTCAATGCCTCGACTCGCGAAAAAGATGTCGCGTGGATCACGCGGCAGGCCGCCGCGTTCGGTGTCGAGATTGCTGTGCGCGACGACTTGGCCATGGTTGCGGTGCAGGGTCCGAACGCGCGTGAGCGCGTGCATGGACTGCTGGACGCCGACGCGCGTGCGTGCGCTGTGAAATTGGCCCGGTTCAGCGCCATCGAAACCATCGATGGGTTGTTCATTGCCCGCACCGGCTACACCGGCGAGGATGGCTACGAGATCGTGCTGCCGGGTTCCATGGCCGTGGCTTTCTGGCAGCGATTGCTGGATGCCGGAGTCAAACCCGCCGGGCTCGGCGCGCGCGACACATTGCGCCTCGAAGCCGGCATGAACCTCTACGGCCAGGACATGGACGAGACCACCACGCCACTTGAATCGGGGTTGGCCTGGACGGTCGCGTTCGATGATGATCGCGCCTTCATCGGGCGTGAGGCGCTCGAGGCC
>JBKJND010000362.1:0-7974 GCA_046596095.1 Ahniellaceae bacterium
GGACTGTTCGGCTCGTCGAATGCCGCGATCCGATTCGCGCGCAGCGCCGCGCTGGCTGCGATCGAACGCCTGCCTGTGATCAAGCGTGGCCTTGCGCGGCGTGGCATGGGTTATCGACGCGAAGGCACGCCATGAGCCGTGTCGATGTCGACGTGGTGGTCGTCGGTGCCGGTGTGGTGGGCTGCGCCGCAGCGCTCGCGTTGGCGACCTGTGGCTGCGACGTGCTGCTCGCGGATGCGCGATTGCCGGGGGCCGCCGCGCCGCAAGCGGGCGACGCGTACGACTTGCGCGTGTACGCGCTGGCGCATGGATCGAAACGATTGCTCGATACGCTCGGCGTATGGCCGGTACTGCCGCAGGAGCGTATCGCTGCTTACCGGAGCATGCGCGTGTGGGACGAGCACGGCAGCGGTGAGCTCGAGTTCCACGCGAGTCTGCTCGGCGAAGAGTCCCTGGGTTTCATCGTCGAACAGTGCGCCTTGCTCGCGGCTTTGATGGTGCGCATGCGCGCGTCCGCGCGCATCGAACTGTGCGCGGATACGGTCGCTTCGATGGAAACGTCGGCCCGCGACACTGAGGTACGTTTCACCGAAGGCGCGAGGGTACGCACACGCCTCGTGATCGCGGCCGATGGCGCGAACTCGACGTTGCGCGCAGCGGCGGGCATCACCGTTGCGCGCGACGACTATGCGCAGCGCGCCGTTGTCGCGCACGTGTGCACCGAACGCGCGCACGAGGGCGTCGCGCGACAACGCTTCGTGGGGACTGGCCCGCTCGCTCTGCTGCCGCTCGCGGACGGACGCGTCAGCATCGTATGGTCGCAGCCGACCGACGAGGCCACGCGCCTGTTGGCGCTGGGCGACGAGGCGTTCCTGGATGAACTCACTGCGGCCAGTGGCGGCGCGCTCGGTCGCTGCCTCACTACCACGCCGCGCGCCTCGTTTCCGCTCAGCCGCTGGCAGGCGCAGTCGTTTGTCGGCCCGCGCCTCGCGCTGGCCGGCGACGCCGCGCACGGCGTGCATCCGCTCGCCGGGCAAGGACTTAATCTTGGGCTACAGGACGTCGCGTCGTTGCAATCCGTGATCGGCGCGGCGCAGCAACGCGGCGACGACATCGGCGCGGCCACGCTGCTCGCGCGTTACGCACGTGCGCGCCAGGCGGACAACGCTATCGCCGGCCACGCCTTCGGCGCTTTGCAACGCCTGTTCGCGTCAAGCTCGCCGCTACTCACATTCGCGCGCGGCTTCGGCATGAACTTTGTCAACCGCGCCACTCCCCTGAAACGCCTCCTCGCCGAACACGCCAGCGCCATCTCGTGAGCGAACTCCTGGTCGGCGGAATGCTCGATTTCCGGGCTCGCCGCGACGCGAATTGATCTCACTCGACATTCCCGCAAAGGCGGGAATCCAGAGAATTCCGTGAAGCTGCACGACTAGTTTTTCGGCAAGCAACTGGATCCCCGCCTACGCGGGGATGACATCCAAAAAGGCGAAGCTGGTTGACTGCGCTGGGTGCCGCTCAGCGTTCGCGGCGGTAGTTGATGCCGGCGCGGACTTCGGTGCCGACGACGGCTTCGAGTTCGAGCCAGTCGCGCACGAGATAGCGCAGGCTGAAGACCGGCTCGCCCTTGATGCCTGAGATGCCGTAACTGAGATAAAGACGCGGCGATAGCCAGCGCCCCATCGTGAATGCCGCCGTGGAACCGCCGAGATCGCCGAGTCCCATGCGCGCGCCGAGCGACTTGGCAAGTAGATCGCCACTCGCGCCGCCGAGCGTGCCCGCAGCATTGGCGATCGCGCCCGCGTCGGCGCTGCTGGCGCTGCGCAGCGGTCGACCGACGATGAGATACGCGAGCGCATCGGACTGATCCATGGCGGGCGACGAATAGACCTGCGTGTCCGGCGCAAGCGCCGTGCCCGCAACCTTGATGCCGACGGTGACGGCACCGACGCGGCGCGTCGCACGGATATCGAGGCGCGGATCGCTCAACGACGAGCGATTGAAGATCACGCGGCCGCGATCGATGTCGAGTCGCTGACCATAGGCTTCGTACTTGCCGAGCACGCTGAGCGACCCCTGGCCTGTGGTCTCACGTCCTGGTTGAGTGCGCACGCGGAGCTGACCGCTGACTGTGCCATCGAGCCCGAAGCCCTCAAGCGCGACCTTGTCGCCCGCGATCACTTTGACATCGCTCCAGATCGGCGAGTCGCGGCCTTCGACTTCGGGATCGTCGATGACGACCACATCGCTGGAGCGGCGGCGAGCGGCTTCGATGCGCGACAGGTCGATGCGCGCTCGCGGCACCGTCAATGTGCCGGTGACATCGATGCGATCGCCCGTTGCGGTAACGGTAAGTTCCGGGGTCACCCGCAACATGAGGTCCGGGCGATTTGCGGCCAGAAAATTGTCACCGGTGATGCGGAGGCGGAAGCGCTCGCCATCGGTGGTTGCTGGCGACCAGTTGCCCGTGATGCGCGCGCTGCCGTCGCGGCCGGACAGCACCGTGCCTTCGATTGCAAGGCTGCGATCCGCGTTCGCGGTGAGGCGCACGTCGCCTTCGCGCAAACGCACGTTGTATTCGGGCAGCTCGACAAAGAACTTCGTGAGATGCCCTTCGCCGCTGTAGCTGGGTGCGCCCAGCGTGCCGCCGAGCGCGAAGCGTCCGCTGAAGTTGCCGCGCGGATTGGCAAGGTCGGCGCTCAAGGCTTCGATCCACGCAAGATCCTCGAAATCAAGGGACACCTCGCCGGCGATCGCGCTGTGCGCTGCGAGATCTGGGCCAATCGTCACGCTGCCGTTTACGCGGCCCGATTCGTTGACTGTCCCGTTCATGCGAGCGTTGATTCCGGCCGCGTCCGCGTCGAAATCCACGCGCATATCGCGTATCGGCACCGCGATGGGATCGAGGGCACGACGGATCACGATGCGGCCGTCGGAGAGGCTTATGTTGCCGGCGCCGCGCAATGGGCCTTGGCCGCTGCGCACGAGCGCGCCTGCGCTCGAGAGATCGGAATCGATGTCGAAGTCAGCGACGCCTGCGAGTTCGAGCGCGCGTGCGATCACCGCACTCGGCAACCGGTCGATGTTCCATCGGGCCGCAAGCTCGCCCGATTGCGAGAAGTCCACATCCACGCACGCATCGCGACCGCTCGCCGTCAGGCACACGCCGGGATCCGCGATCGAAAACGAATCGCGCCCCGCGACGATCTCGGCCGGCTCGCGCAGGGCCCACGGCGCAAGTTCGCGCGGTGCCAGTTCAAACGCGAGCAGCCGCCCGCGCCAGAGGTCATCGGCAAAGCCACCCTCGGCGCGCATCGCGACATCGAGCTCGGCGCTGTCCAGCGTCAGCGACGCGATGTGGCGGGCAGCGGTACCGTTGGCGTCGAGCGCGATGCGGTCGATGCGCAGGCGCTCGATTGCGACTCCGGTGGCGGCAACGGTCAACTGGCCTGCAGTGCTGCCGCGTGGCTCTCGCGCGTCGAGTTGCAGTGCGCCAATTACGATGTTTGCGTACGTGACTTCGGCGGCAGTGAGGTTGCCATCGATCGAGGGCGGCGAGGCCCCTGTGTCGACCACGATCGCGCCTTCGATACGACCGCGCGCATTCGGCAACAGGTCAGCGAGCGAGCGCACGTCGAGCGTCAACGCGACGCGCGCATCGTCGAGATTCCGCTTGTCGAATGCAACGCGACTCTCGCCACTGCGCAGCGAGCCCGTGCCGGCAAAACGACGTTTCTCGGCAAACTCGATGGTGGCTTCGCCCGCGATGGGCCGCTCGCGCAGCGTGCCGCCAAGCTTGCTGATTACCAGACTGCCGATTGGCTGCGTCGTGCCGCGGGTGCCGTCGAATGCGAACGACGCATTGACCGCTCCCGGCCACGCGGGCGCGAGTACAGACGGATCAAAGTCGTCCGCTCGTCCGCGCAGTTGCCACGGAGCATCGGCGATCAGTCCCAGGACGCCGCTGAGTTCGAGTGAGCCGCGTTCACTGTCGACGCGCGCAGATTCGATCGCGATACGCTGCGGATTGCCGCGCAACTTTGCGCTTATGGCGGCCGTGACGTCTTTGCGCGTTGCCTGCAACTGCGCGTCGGCCTGCCACGACTCAATCCAGCCGCGCAGATCGACACGACCATCGAGCACGGTCGCTGCGCCTTCACCAGATTCGCCGGTTGGAATCGGAAAGCGCTCGATCGCAAGCGCGAGATCGGCGTCGGGGCGCTTGCCCCCGCGCGCGACGCGACCGCTCAGCTTGAGCCGCGCATCGCGCTCGGGCAGCGCAAGTTCGAGCGCATCGACAAATACCGTCGCGGGCGTGCTGCGCAAACGACCGTCGCGCAGCGCGAAGGATTCGCCCGCATAGTTCCCGTTGCCGGCGACGCGCGCGTCGAAACCCGCGCCGCCGCCGCGCAAATCGAGCGCCACGCGAACCGGTGCGCCCTGGGTGACCGCCGCCGAAAGCACTTGCTCCGGCACACGCAAACGCGCCTGCCAACGGGGGTCCTGATGGTTGCCGGCGAGCAGCGCGGTGACATCCGCGCGCAGCGGCGCGGTGATAGCGAAACCCACGCCGGTGCCGCTCGCGTGCTCGCGCGTCACCAGCGCCGCGCGCCAGGCGACGCCATTGGACTGCCAGCGCAAAGTACCGTTGCCCTCGATCGCCAGTAGATTGGCGAGATCGATTTTTCCGTTGAACGCGAGTCGCCCTTGCGGCGTGTGGACGACCAGCCGATCGAGGCGTACGAGCGTGCCGATCCAGGTGCCTGCGAACGCCAGCGTATCAAGCGCGATGGGTTGCTCGCGCAGGCCCTCGATCACCAGATCGCGCGCAAGCACCTCTTCGAGCTTGAGTCGGACCGGCAACTGCATCGCAAGATACGGCTCATCCGGTTTGTTGGTGGCCCAAAGTCTGAGCCTGGCACCGTCGACGAAAATCCGGTCGACGTAGAGCCGTCTGGCCAGTAGGGGCAGCACGCGCAGTTTGACTTCAAGACGATCGGCGTCGAACTGGACACCGTCATCTTCGAAGCGGAACTCGCCGATGCGCAGGCCCGACCACACAGTGCCGTCGAGCTTCTGCACAGCGAGCGTCGCGGGCATGGCGGCGTCGGCTCGGCGCAGCAGAAAACGTGCGCCGCTCGACGTGGCGAGCGCCCATGTCGCGACGAGCAGTACCAGCGCCGCGGAAATCGCAAGGACCCAAAGCAGCCGTCGCAGGGCTGGCCGGACCCTCACAAGTCCGGCCCCACCACGAGGTGCAATTGCGGACCGGAGCCGGCGTCGCCGTGTCGCACCGGCACGCCTACATCCAGTCGCACGAGACCGATCGGCGAGCGCCAGCGCGCGCCTACGCCGACCGCAATGTTCGCGTCGAATCGATCATTGAATGCGTCGCCGGCATCGACGAACACCGCAGCGCTCCATTCGCGAAACACGTCGAACTCGTACTCGGCGCTGACCGCTACGAGGTGTCGGCCCCCGATGACGGCGCCGTCGGCGTCGCGTTCGCCAATGCTCTGATAATCGAAACCGCGAATATTGCGGTCGCCACCGGCGAAGAAGCGCAGCTCCGGCGGCAGATTATTGAAATCGCGCACTTGCGTTGTGCCAAGCGCACCGCGAAAGAGTGCGCGTGCCTCGTCGCCGATCGGCACGATCCAGCGGGCGTCGCCGTAGAACTGAAGGAATCGCGTGCCACCCGCGAATTCGAGCGGCGATCCGCGCAGCGCGAAATCGAGCGACCAGCCTTTGCGCGGGAACAGTATGTCGTCTGTTTCCTTGCGCTGCAGCCGGAGTTCCGGATACAGCAAACTGCTTTGCCCCGCGGTGCGGCCAATGGTGAAATCGCTGCGCAGATACTTGAGCGAGGTAATGCGGGTCCAGCCACGCCAGAGGCGTGCGTCGCTTACCGCCGCCGAAAAAACGTCGGAACGCGTGTCCTCGAATTCGCTTTGCGCGTAGCCCGCGCCGAACGCGAGCTGGCGTTGATCGCGACCAGGGCGCGGGATCCGGTACTCGGCCAGCACGCCTTGCAGGCGTTGGCTGATCTGGGCCTCTGCATGAAACTTGTGCCCGAGCGCGTTGACGTAGCGGCGATCGACCGCGCCGCGCACACCTGCGCCCGAGTCGGTGCCGATCGATACACCGGCCGTGTAGAGCGTGCTCTTGTTGGGCGTGACGTTGACGGCGACGGGAACGACATGGTCGACCGCGCCTTCGATGTCCGGGCTCACATCGACGATGTCGAAGTACTCCGACCCCGTCATGCGCTGCTGCATCTCGATCAATTTGCGCGCGGAGTAGGGCTCGCCTTCGTCGAACGTGGCGAAACGCTGCATTACACGAGGATCGAGCTGCGAGCCTTCAAACACCGCTGCGCCGAAGCGATAGCGCACGCCCGAATCCCACAGCAGCACGATGCGCGCGGTACGTTGGGCGCGGCTCACTTCCACATCGCGCTGCTCGAGCTCCGCGTCGAAGTAGCCACGCTCGCGCAGCGCTGCCAGAACCGCGTTCTTGCGATCCTCGTAAACACCGTGATCGAAGGTCTTGCCCTCGAGCGTCTCGATCTGCCGCAGGAACTCGGCCACGCCGCGATCCTTGCTGCCGGGTCCGACCACGGTGAGATCGACCGCCGTCACTCTGACCGGCAAGCCGGTCGCCACTGTCAGCGCGACGACCCACAGCTTGCCGTCGCGTCGCGACTTGATATCGGTTGTCGAACCGTAAAAGCCGAAAGTTTCCAGCGCCTCCCCGACTTGCGTTGGCGTGCGCTCGACGAGCGACTCGAGCTGCGCGTCGGTGACGCGCTTGCGCTGCGCATATTGGGTGAGATCGATCGCGCGGCGCACCGCAGTGGTCTGCGCTTCATTGAGTCCGCTGATGTTGACTCGGATGGCTTCCGCGTGGGCGCCACTCGCGAACAGCAGCAGCAGCGCGCAGATCGCAGGACGAGGAAGCACGAGGACGGACACGAATCGGCGCATGCGCGCATGTTAACCAACGCGAGTGAACGTAAATTCACCCAGCAGGCGCGAAGCCCCGTCAGCGTTGGTTTCTGCCGCGCAGGAAACCAAATACCGCGGCGATGAGCGCCAGCACGCCAAGGGCGGTCAGCGGCGCCCACACCGCGGGTTGACGCAGCGCGTCTGCATCGATTGGGGCCCCACTCGCGAACAGCAGCGAGAGCCCTGAGCCGAGCGCCGCATACACGAGCGTTGCCGGCAGGATGCCGAGCGCGCTCGTCGCCACGAACATGATCGGCCTGCAGCCGAGCCACGCCAATGCGACGCTCGCGGCACCAAACGGGAACACCGGCACCAGACGCATGAATAACGCGAACGCGACGGGCGCCCGATCGAAGCCCGAACGAAAACGCTCGATCCATACAGGCGGCGGTTTGGCATGTCCGAGAAACAGCCGTCGCGAGGTGGCGTAGAGCGCGCTCCCGCCAACCACGTTGCCGAATAGACCAATGCACGCGCCGGGCAGCGTTCCAAACAACGCGCCGCCCGCGATCAGCAACACGACGCCACCCGGTAGCCCGCTTGAAACCAGCAAGGTCAGGGCGAGCGTCAGCGCCGCTCCGGTGATCAGCGGACGCTGCGTCGCCCACTCGAGCAGTTGCGCATACTCGCGCTGCAGCGCTTCGATGCGCAGCCAGTCGAACACGCCACCGAGCATCAGAGCCAGCGCGAGCGCCAACACGACCAGCGCAGGCCATCCGCGCCGCAGCAGCGATGGGGTGGGCATGATGGGTGCGAGCACTACGGCCGCGAAAGGGTGTTTGTCTGCGGAAACGCGCGAATCGGAAGTGTCGTTCATCCCGCGAGTGTAGGCACAACCGCCGGGTGGGTCAGCCGCGAAGTAGCCTCTGGTAGCGACTTCGATCTGAAATCACTGGCTGGTGCCGGGCGTGGTCGGCGTGGCCGACCATCGGAAGTCATCGAGTAATACTACCGAGTCATACCAAGG
>JBKJND010000436.1:0-3701 GCA_046596095.1 Ahniellaceae bacterium
ACGCTCGACATTTTCCTGCCCGACATGCTTGGCTGGACCGTGCTCGCCAGGCTCAAGCAGGATTCGGCCACGCGCCATATCCCGGTGCAGATCGTGACCGTGGAGGAGGAACGCCACCAGAGCATCGAGCGCGGCGCGTTTTCCTACCTCGCGAAGCCGGCGACTCCGGAGACCATCGAAGCCGCGCTTGAACGCATCAAGGTGTTTTCGCTGCCTCGCGTCAAGCGCCTGCTGGTGGTCGAGGACGATGAGCGCGAGCGCAACAGCATCGAGGAGCTCATCCGGCACGAGGACGTGCAGATCGACACCGTAGGCTCGGGTGAGGACGCGCTGGCCGCGCTGGCGGACAATCGCTACGACTGCGTGGTGCTCGATCTCCGCCTCCCGGACATGACGGGCTTCGAGTTGCTGGACCAGATCCAGACGCACCCCGAGCTCAAGGACCTGCCGATCGTGGTGTTCACCGGGAAGGAACTGACGGCCGACGAAAACGCACGCCTCAAGAAAGCTGCGAAGAGCGTAATCGTCAAGGGCGTGGAATCGCCGGAGCGTCTGCTCGACGAGACCGCCTTGTTTCTGCACCGTGTCATCGCCGACCTGCCGGCAGCCAAGCAGAAGATGGTGCGCGGACTGCACGACTCCGACGCTCTGCTGAGCGGGCGCAAGGTGCTGGTGGTCGACGACGACGTACGCAACATCTTTGCGTTGTCGTCGGTGCTCGAACGTCACGGCATGCACGTCACCACGGCAGGTACGGGACGCGAGGCGATCGCGCAGGTCGAGAACGACGCCGAGATCGATCTCGTGCTCATGGACATCATGATGCCGGGCATGGATGGCTATGAGACCACGCGCGCGATTCGCGAAAACCAGGATTTCCGCTCGCTGCCGATCGTGGCGCTAACCGCCAAGGCGATGAAAGGAGACCGCGAAAAATGCCTCGAGGCCGGCGCAAGCGACTATCTTGCAAAGCCGGTCAACACCGATCAACTGCTTGGAGTGCTGCGCCAGTGGCTGCACCGTTGAACTCCATCGCGCGCAAGGCCGGGCTCGATCCGGTGAATATCCTGCTCGTCGACGACCAGCCGGCGCGGCTGATGAGCTATCGCGCGATTCTCGAACCGCTGCGCGAGAATCTTGTCGAAGCCGCGTCGGGCACCGAAGCATTGCAGCGGCTCATGGACACCGAGTTTGCGGTGATCCTGCTCGACGTCAACATGCCGATCATGGATGGCTTCGAGACCGCGAGCCTTATCCATCAGCACCCGCGCTTCGAAAAGACGCCGATCATCTTCGTCACTGCGGTCAACGTCACCGACATGGACAGGCTCCGTGGCTATGGCCTCGGCGCGGTCGATTACGTGATGGTGCCGGTTATCCCCGAGATCCTGCGCAGCAAGGTTGCGGTGCTGATCGAGCTGCATCGCAAGCGGCGCGAATTGCAAACGCTCAACGCAAGCCTTGCGCACGCCAACTCCGATCTTGCCGAGGCCAACGCCGCACTCAAGTCGGAGCAGGCACGCGAAGTGCACAAGCTCAATGAATTCCTGAGCCAGGCGAACACGGAGCTCGAACGCACCAATCGCAACCTCAAGGCTGAGGTAGCCGAGCGGCAGCGCGCCGAAGGCCGTCTGCGCGACGCCGATCGGCGCAAGGACGAGTTTCTGGCGACGCTTGCGCATGAGCTGCGCAATCCGCTGGCGCCGATCCAGGGCGCGCTCAACCTGCATCGACTGTCGGCAGAAACGCACGACGGACCGGCACGCGAACTGCAGAACATCATGGAGCGCCAGCTCAAGCAGATGGTGAGATTGATCGACGACCTGCTCGACGTGTCGCGCATCACGCGTGACAAGCTCAACCTGCGCGTCGCGGCCATCGATCTGAACGATGCCTTGCGCAATGCCATCGAGAGCGCCAAGCCGTTGCTCGATAGCGCGGGGCACGCGCTCAAGGTCGATCTCGAGCCGGCGCCGATGCCGATCAACGCCGATCCGCAGCGCCTTGCGCAAGCTTTTGCCAATCTCCTCAACAACGCCGGCAAGTACACCGATCCCGGTGGTCGCATCGCCGTTGCTGCGCGCCGCATTGGCGACGATTACGCGATCAGTGTGCGCGACACCGGTCTCGGTCTCACGGCGCAGCAGCTCAAGGAAGTCTTCGACTTGTTTGTGCAAGTCGATTCTTCGCTGGAGCGCGCGCGGGGTGGTCTCGGTATCGGGCTGACGCTGGTGCGTCGACTGGTCGAGATGCATCGCGGCCGCATCGAAGCCAGAAGCGAGGGGCCGGGCCGGGGCAGTGAGTTTACGGTGTACCTGCCGGTCGATACCGGTCTCGCAATAACTGGAGATACCGCGGAGCCTGCGACGCGCGACGACGCGCGCACTGCACGCACGGCGCCTTTGCGTATTCTCGTCGTCGACGACAACGTCGATGCTGGCGCGACACTGGCCATGTCGCTGGAGATGCTCGGGCACACCACACTTACGCTCGACGACCCGCTCGCGGTTGTCGACGCGGCACGCGACTTTGCGCCTCAGCTTGCGTTTTTCGACGTGGGCATGCCGCAGCTCAATGGCTTCGATCTGGCGGAGCGAGTTCGCGACGAGCCGTGGGGCAGCCTCGATCAGCTGTATCTGGTCGCGCTCACCGGCTGGGGGCAGGATCAGGATCGCCGTCGCTCGGCGCAGGCCGGATTCGACAAGCACCTGGTCAAGCCAGTCGATCTCGCCACCATCGAACAGGTTTGTCGCGAAGTCGCCGAACACGTGGCAAGCGCAAGTGCCTCTGCGAGCCCGACTCCCGACCCGCCATGACGTCGCACGACCAGGCGGCGCTGCCCCAGCGCACGGAAGCACGCGCGCCGAAACCGGTTGGCGTCGACGACCAGGACTGGCTTGCACGACTCGCGCATGATTTGCGCAGCCCGCTCGTTGCGATCGGCTACGCCGCGCAGATGCTGCGTTCGGGCCGCGCGCCACCGCAGAGGACCGACGAGCTGTTTGCCACCATCGAGCGCCAGACCGCGCAACTGGCAAAACTCGCCGAAGAGATCGGCGACATGCTGCTGATCGGTCGCGATCGCTTTGCGCTGCGCCACGGTCACTGCGATCTTGTAGCGCTGGTACGCGAAGCGTTGCAGGGCACCGCCGCCGGTCAAAAGCCCGCTGCGACATTTGCAGGTGGTTTTACCCGTGCGATCGGCGTGAGTTGCGACCGTGCGCGTCTCGTGCAGCTGCTGCGACACGTCATCAGGCTGACCGGCAAGCGCAAGGCCGGCGCTGCGTTGCCCACGATCGAAGTCGGCGCGGACGCGAGCCACGCCCATTTCCGCATCGAGGATGCCACCGGAATCTACCGCAGCGACGCGCTGCTGTTTCTCGCGCACGGTGCCGCGCCGCAGGACCCTGGCGTCCTCAGCATGAGCGACATCATCATGCGCCGCGTCCTCGAAGCGCACGGCGGCACGCTCGCACCCGGCGAGTTCGCCGACGACCGCACCGCCAGTCTCACGCTCACCTTTCCCACCACCTGATTGCGCATCCCCGCCGTCAGCACGGGTAATGTTTGAGCAGTCGGAGCAACGGCGGTCGGACAGCATGAGAATTCTTGTCGTTGAGGACAATGCGGGATTGGTCGCGAACCTCTTCCAGTATTTCGAGTCGCGTGGCCACGTACTCGATGCGGCGCCTGATGGAATC
>JBKJND010000443.1:0-10032 GCA_046596095.1 Ahniellaceae bacterium
CGCGCTCATGCGCACCGCGTTGCGCGCGTAGTCGGAAAACACCAGGAATGTCGCGTCGTACGGGATGAATCCGCCGTGCAGCGCGAGGCCATTGCTGATGGCCGTCATCGCGAACTCGCGCACGCCGTAGTACACGTAGTTGCCAGCGTCGCCTGAAACGCTCAGGTTGACGTCGCGCGACCCTTTCCACAGCGTCAGGTTCGAGTGTGCGAGATCGGCGGAACCGCCGACAAGTTCCGGCAACAGCGGGCCGAATGCGTCCAGCGCCATCTGCGAAGCCTTGCGCGACGCGATGCTTGGCCCTTCGAGTTGCAACTTCGCGATGTAGGCCGCCGCTGCGTCCGCAAAATCCTCCGGCAGTTCCGCGTGCGCGCGACGCGTCAATTCCGCCGACAGTTCCGGATAGTCGCGCGCATACGCGTCGAAGCTTTCGTTCCACTGGTGTTCGTGCACAAGCCCCGTATGGGTCGCGCGCCAGCCGAGATATATCTCGTCGGGAATCTCGAAGGGCGCGTGCGGCCATTCCAGTTGCACGCGCGCCGCCGCAACTTCGGCGGGACCAAGCGCCGCGCCATGCGCCGACTCCTTGCCCGCCTTGTTCGGCGCGCCGTAACCAATCACGGTGCGGGCGCAGATGAGGCTCGGCCGCTCTTCTTCTTCCTGCGCCTCGCGCAGGGCGCGATGAATCGCCGCGCTGTCGTGGCCGTCCACATCGCGCACGACATGCCAACCGTAAGCTTCGAAGCGTGCCGGCGTGTCGTCGGTGAACCAGCCCGCCACGTTGCCGTCGATCGAGATTGAATTGTCGTCCCAGATCGCGATCAGCTTGCCGAGTTTGAGCGTGCCAGCGAGCGACGCGGCTTCGTGCGAGATGCCCTCCATCAGGCAACCGTCGCCCATCAGCACAAACGTGTGGTGATCGACTATCAGGTATTCGCCGCGGTTGAAACGCGCCGCGAGCAATTTTTCCGCGAGCGCCATGCCGACAGCGTTGGCAAAGCCCTGCCCCAGCGGTCCGGTGGTGGTCTCGACGCCGGGTGTCTCGCTGGCTTCGGGATGTCCTGCGGTCTTCGAATGGAGTTGCCGGAAGCGCCGGAGCTCGTCCATCGGCAGGTCGTAACCCGACAGATGCAGTAACGCGTAATGCAGCATCGAGCCGTGCCCGTTCGACAGCACGAACCGATCGCGGTTAAACCACTTGGGGTTCGCCGGGTTATGGCGATAAAACTCGTTCCAGAGCACCTCTGCAATGTCGGCCATGCCCATCGGCATGCCGGGATGACCTGAGTTGGCGGCCTGCACGGCATCCATCGCCAAGGCGCGCACGGCATTGGCCAGTTCACGGCGGGTAGGCATCGGTACTCCATCGTTGCAGCGAGAGGGGAAGAGCGTTGTGCGCGGGCACCGCGTGCCCGTACGTATCTCGGGTCGGGCTGCGGCCCAGTGCGCGAGCGCCGCGCATTGTCGCCGATCGGTCGCGCGCGCGCCAAAACCTGACTGGACCTTCAGGTGCGCTCGTCGAGGGTACGCTAGGCTTCTTTGATGTTTGTCGCCCTTTTCATGCCCCGTCGAGCGCGGGCCTTCGGCACTTTCGCAGCTTTGCTGTGCGTGGCGACACCGGGATATGCAGGCAATGCGCTTGGTGGCGATCGGTTTGGCGAATCGCTGGACTTGTCAGGCGACACCGTGATCGTGGGTCGCCCCTCGACCCGGCCCGGCACGGGCGCGGGCGAAGGTGCTGCGTTGATCTACGTCAGGCGCGAGGGCGTCTGGCGGTTTGAGGCGGAACTCGCGAGCGAACTGCCCACCGGCAATGATGGCTTCGGCGAAGTGGTGGCTGTGTTTGGCGATACCGCAGCTGTCGCGGTTCCGGCCGCGTCGCCGCCGCGCGTGTACTTGTTCGAACGTCAGGCAGGGGTGTGGATGCGCAGCGCGCGCATTGACGCACCGCAGACCAACAGCGGATTCGCGCGCGCGCTTGATCTTGACAGCAACACGCTCGTGGTTGGCGCACGCTTTCGCAATGGTTCGCGCGGCGGCGTGCACGTCTACCAGCGAACCGGCAAGGAATGGCCGCTCACGGCGACGCTTGCTGCGGACGACGGCGCACCCAACGACTATTTCGGCAACGCCGTGGCGCTCGACGCAGATCGCATTCTCGTGGGCGCGTTCGGGCGCGATCCAGGTGGCGCTGCGTACCTCTTCGACCGGTCGCGCGTTGACTGGCAGCAGTCAGCGCGCCTCGTTGCTGCCAACGCCAGGATCGGCGACCGCTTCGGGCTGGCCGTCGCGCTTGACGGCGAACGTGCAGTAGTCGGTGCGCCTGGCACGGTAGCCGACGATTTCGAAGCACAAGGCGCGGCAATCGTGTTCGAGCGCCAGCTTGGAAACTGGTTCGAGACCGCCGAGCTATGGGCGTTCGACGGCCGCCAAAATGACGGCTTCGGCTGGTCCTTGAGTCTGGACGGCGACACGCTCGTCGCCGGCGCAATTTTCGATACCGATTCCGTCGCCCAGCAAGGCTCCGCGTATGCCTTCACGCATCTCGGTGGCATCTGGATCAGCAGCATCAAACTGCGGGCTCCGAGCCCCCGCGACAGCGACATCTTCGGCAACGCCGTCGCGCTGGATGGCAATCTATTGTGGATTGGCGCGCCTGGTTTCCAGAACGGCAGTTTTGGCACGGCCTATGCCTTTGAGCGCACGGGCTTGTTGTGGAATGTCGGTGAACGCTTCGTCGACCCGACGCTGTTCGCGGATCAGTTCGAAAGCAACTGACCGACGTTACAACGTCGCTGGTGGCGGGGATGGAAGTGCATCTTCCACGCCATGCGATACGACGGTTGCGACCACCAGATCGCCGGTTACGTTAAGCGTGGTGCGGCACATGTCGAGGAAGGTGTTGACGCCGAGAATGAGACCAATGCCCTCGGCTGGCACGCCCACCATGCCGCAGATCAATGCAACCACAGGAAGCGAACCCGACGGCACGCCAGCGGTGCCGATGCCTCCGAGGATGCACACGAGCATCACCGTGGCCTGTTGCGCCAAGGATAATTCGACCCCGAAAAACTGCGCGAGAAACAGCACCGTCACGCCCTCGAACAACGCGGTGCCGTTCTGATTCGCGGTCGCACCAATGGTCAGCACGAAACGCGAGATGCGCGGCGGCAGGCCAAGCTTCTCGTCGGCAACACGCAACGCGGTCGGCAGCGTCGCATTGCTGGAAGCGGTCGAGAACGCCATCAGCATCGCTTCGGACACCTGACGGAAAAACTCGATCGGCGATTTGCCTGCGAATAGCCGCAGGATCAGCGGGTACGTCACGAACAAATGCAGTGCGAGCGCGAGCACGACAACGCCGACGTAAGCCCCGAGTCGCAGCAACAGGTCCCAACCAAACACTGCGGCCAGGTTGAACATGAAGCAGGCCACGGCATAGGGCGCCAACCGGATCACCAGGCCAATGAGGGTCATCGAGACTTCGAACAAGCCCTCGATCGCGCGCTTGAGCGAGTGCGCGGCCGGCGACCTCGTCAGCACCAGTCCAACGCCCAGCATCAGCGCAAAAAACATGATCGCGAGAATGGTGTTGTCGGCGGCGGCCTTGACGATGTTGTCGGGCACGATGCCGACCAGCATGTCGATGCCCTTCGGCTGCGTTTGGGCGCTGCTGACGATCTCCTGCGCTCGTTCGGCGCTCTCCGCGAGCATCTCCTGCGCGACCACGGGATCGACGCCCACGCCAGGCTTGAGCCAGTTCACCAGCACCAGACCGATCAGCACCGCGATTGCGGACACAATCACCGTGAAGCCAAGGGTTTTCCAGCCAATTTTTCCGAGCGCCCGGATATCGCCCATTTCCGCCACACCGACCACCAGCGCAGAAAACAGCAGCGGGATAACCAGCATGAAAATGAGGCGCAGGAAAATCGTGCCGAACGGTTGCGTGACGTACGTGGTGAGTGCCTGCACCCACGGCGTGTCGGCGCCGACCACATAGTGCACGAGCAAGCCCACGCCGAGGCCGACCAGAAAGCCGATCAGCATTTTCGTGTGCAACGGCATCTTTGCGCGCGGCGGGGTGGCACTTGCCGCGGGACCGCTGATTGCGTCGATCGGCGTGGGTGTCATGCGGCGTTCCTCACAGCGAACCAACCAGATGCGCGGGCGGTTCGCGATTTGACCGGATCTCGCCGCGCGCCAGTCGCGCAAAGTAGGAATCCATCTCGCGCTTGACTACAGGTGCCAGCAGGTAGAGTCCGATCACGTTCGGCACGGCCATGATGAAATATGCGGCGTCGGAAAAGTCCACGAGTCGGGAAAAATCCATGGTCACGCCGACCACCGTGATCGCACAAAAGAAAATCTTGAAGCCGAGTTCGACACCCGGTTTCTCGCCGAGCAGGTATGTCGTGGCCTTTGTGCCGTAGTAGCAGTACGCGATCATGGTGGCGTAGGCAAACAGGAACACGAATACGCTGAGCACGTACGGGAACCACGGCAGCACGGTGGCAAAGGCGTGCGAGGTCAGCACCACGCCCTCGGCTGCGGGATCGACAAGGCTGTCCTGCGTCACCACGATCACCAGCGCGGTCATGGTGCAGATGACGACCGTGTCGATCAGCGGTTCCCACAATGACACCAGGCCTTCGGTCAGCGGCTCGCCGGTGCGCACGCTCGCATGAGCGATCGGCGCGCTGCCGATGCCGGCCTCGTTCGAGAACGCCGCGCGGCGAAATCCGGTGAGCATGACGCCGACCGCACCGCCCGCGATTCCTTGCGGCGAGAACGCGCCCGTGAAAATACTCACGATTGCCGCGGGAATCTTGTCCGCGTTGACCGCGAGCACCACGAAACCGGCGAGCATGTACAGCACGCCCATGATCGGCACCAGCTTTTCGGTGACGCGCGCGATGCGCTTGATGCCGCCTATCACAACCAGACCCACCAGCACCGCAACGATCACGCCGAACACCCAGGCGCGTCCCGCCAGCCAACTCTGATCGCCGCCGGTGATGTAGAGGATCTGCTGATAAGCCGCGTTTGCCTGGAACATGTTGCCCGCGCCAATCGCGCCGAAAATGCAGAACACGGCGAACACGAACGCGAGCGCCGCACCAAGCGGCGCCAGTCGCGGATACTCGGCGGCGATGCCGTAGCGCAGGTAATGCATCGGGCCGCCCGAAACAGAACCATCCGCGTGCTCGCGGCGGAACTTGACCGCCAGCGTACATTCGCAGAATTTTGCGCCCATGCCGAACAGCGCCGCGACGATCATCCAGAACGTGGCACCCGGTCCGCCGAGGGTGATGGCTACCGCCACGCCTGCGATGTTGCCGAGTCCAATGGTGCCGGACAGTGCGGTCGCGAGTGCCTGAAAGTGCGTGGTGTCGCCGCTGTGCGAGGCTTCGGCGTAGTCGCCGCGGATGATGCGAAAGCCTTGCGCCAGTCCGCGCACGTTGATGAAGCGAAAATAAAACGTGCAGAACAACGCTACCGCGATCAGCCAGAACAGGATCCACGGTACCTGGTGACCGAACATCGGGATCGCGGCGAACACGGCGCTCGAAACGAAATCGGCGAAGGGCTGCATCGCGCTGGAGATGCGCTCATCAAAGCCGCCGTCGGCGATGCGCGCACGTGCAACGACGTCGACGAGGGAAGCGCTGCTCGCTGCGATCACGAATAATTCCTGCGCCGCCGGACAGGCAGCGTGCTGCGGGCGAGTCTAGTGGAGTCAAACCGCCTCACGCGACTGCGGGCGAGGAATCCTCGGCATAACCGTGGCTCGCGAGCATCGCGTCGACAGCGAGCGGCTTGCCGAACAGCCAGCCTTGACCATATTCGCACCCGAGATCGCGGAACAAGTCGCGCTGCGCTTCGGTCTCGATGCCTTCGACCACGATCTCGGCTTCGAGCGCGCGACTCAAATCGATGATCGCCTTGCACACCGACAGGCAGCGCGGCGAGCTTAGCGCCTGCCGCGAAAAACTCTGGTCGAGCTTGATGGTGTCGAAGGTGAGCGTGTGCACATGTCCGAGGTTGGAGTACCCGGTCCCAAAATCATCGAGCAACACCGCCACGCCCATGTCACGACAGCCGTGGATGAAACGGTTCACCGACTCAAGATCGAGAATGAGGCTTTCGGTGATCTCCACATGCAACGCGCGCGGCGGCACGGCGTGGCGCTTTAGCGCAGCTTCAATCTCGACTAGAAACGTATCGTCCAGCAACTGGCGCGCGGAGGTGTTGATTGCGATGTGGAGGTCAGGGCGACCGCACGTTGCCAGTTTTGCGAGGACACTGCAGGCGTGATCCAGCACGTAGCGGCCGACCGGAAGTATGAGTTCGGTTTCCTCCGCGAGCTGGATGAACTCCACAGGTGAAATGATGCCGCGCTCCGGGTGATGCCAGCGCACCAGCGCCTCGTAACCGCGCACCGTGTTGTCTTTCAAATCCGCGATGGGCTGGTAGTGCAACGCCAGCGTTTCATGGTCGAGCGCCTCCATGAGCTGACTCTCGAGCCTGATCTTGCCCGCAGCCGGAGCCAGCAACGCATCGAGTTTCCCGCGCGTTCGCGGTACCGCGCGCGAACGCAATACGGCGCGTCGATCAAGACCACTCAGCACATTGCGATAACGACGGAGCTGCGCGAGCAGCAACGCCCGCACGATCGGGTCGGCGTTTTCGAGACGCTCGCGCAGCTGGAAGTGATCGATGACCGTCAAGACGCAATCGGTCGCGGCGCGCGCGCTGGCCGAACGCGGCGAGTCGTCGATAACTGCCATCTCGCCCAGCAGATCGCCGGGGCCGATCTGGCCTAGAGTCTGCGGGTCGTCCGGGGATCCCCGGAAAATCTCGGTGGCGCCACTCTCGACGAGAAACGCAGTAGTCGGCGCATCTCCCTCTCGAAAGATGATCTCGCCTGCCGCAAAGGAAACTGTCGCTGATGTCATGGCGCCTGTCGCCCGCCCCGTCCTGCCTTTGACCGATGCTACGCCGCCCTTCGCAACCCCGCCATCGGATTGAGCCGATCGTTGGCGTGCGGCTGTGCCGGTGCTCGCGGTTTCGCCAAGCGACACGTCTCGATCGTCGACTCGTGCGTTCGCTGCGCTGACATCCATCCGACTGCGGCCAATACGACGCTGATGCGGCGCCCTTGTCAATCAATACGCAAATCGTGGGCCGCTGGTGACAAACACCACAAAAAAGGGCCGGTTTCCCGGCCCTTTCTCGCATTCAATCTCTTCGACCCGTTCTCGTCACTGACAAGAGCCGGGCGGGCTGACCGGCACGCAGGTGCCACCGCCCGTGATCCTCACGGTGGAGATTACGGACGGATTGCTCTGCACGCTATAGACGCACGTACCCGACTCGTTGATAGGCGGATTGTTAGGCGCTGGCGGCATAGGCGGACCATCCGGGTCGCTTACGAATCCCTGCCCGGTGATGATGGAGACGTACTGACCATTGGCATCCGTCACGCCCGGCGTGGCGCCGAGTACAGAGCTACCCGTGGACTGGCAGGTGACGGCGATCTGTGCACCTACGATAGGTTGCCCACCAATACCCACAAGCGACACGATTGTCTGGGCGGTGAAATTGCTTTGCACACGGAAGGCATTCGGCGAGTTCGACAAAGTGAGGTTGCTTCCCACCGGGCTGATGATCACATCAGTCGTCGCCTGGCCCACGCTGAAGGTTACCGTGGCACCTTGATCGGTCACATTCTGGCTGCGCAGTACCGCTGTCGTGCATCCATTAGCACCCGTGGGCGTCGTCACCGTGCCTGGCGAGGTGCGTCCGTCGACTGTCACCGTCGCACCCGCCGGTGTGGTGGAGGTGAAACTCACGATGGCATTCGGAACACCACGCAAGTTGGCATCGCGCAGGCAGAGCAGAATGTTGCTGGTGGTGTTGGCCTGGACGCTTGATGGAGCGGCAGTCAGGGTTGCAGGACCCGGATTGGCGAACGTCAGGCGCTCGACATCGGCAACCAGATTCGGCGTGCCGTTGGCGGCGACGCCACTGCCTTGTGCCCACACGATGACCGGCTTGCCAAGCTGCGCTTGCGAGTATCTCAAGGTCGCAGTGGCCACTCCGTTCGCATCGGTGACGGCGCTAGCCGTGATGTTGCCATCGGCTGCCCTGCCGATCACGTAAGGGAAGATCGGGCCGCCATCGACGACTGTGCCGGTGGTGTCGTTGCGATTGAACGCGCGCGTCACCAGCAGGCTGTTGATGCTGGTGATCTGTTGAATGCTGCGTGCCGCTTCCATGTCGCGCTGACCTGGAATCTCCTCGCCGAACACGACCAGCGTGTCGCCGGGGCCAGCCAGGCCGAAATTGCCATTGGGCGCAGTGAAGGCTGTACCGCCTTCTTGCGGATTGCCGTCGTTGCCCATGATGGCGAAGTTGTTGCCAGCCAGCGGAGAGTCGATCAAGCCAAAATCGATCTGCGTGCCGGGAATGACGGGATTGCCGTCGCGGTCAGTGGCAATTACGGTAATCGTCAATTGGAAAACGGGATTCGGCGCGCCTGGCGTCCCCCCGACACCATCGACCACGATCGCGTTCTGGTTGGTGATATCGAGGTCGAACAGGCGGCCATCGGAGATGATCACCGAGCGTGTCGCGCTGACCGGATCCTGGATGCCGTTGTCTACATTGTTGTCGAGACGATCCGCAGTCACGCGAATCAGTACCGGCCCCGTTCGCGTACCGGAGATCAGGTTGAAGGCAACGATGCCCCCTGTGCTGCGCAGATTGATGGCGGTGCCGCTCACCGTCGTGCCGGCTGCATTGACTCCGGTGAGTCGCTCGCCGCCACCTGGTCCGCTGACGATTTCAACGCGCGCGTTGTTGATTCCCGCTGTCGGATTCGGAACTGGCTGCGCCGGATTGTTGCCGTCGAGCAGGCGAGCCTGGAGCGGGATGGTGCCCGGCCCCCCGGAGCCCTGGACGTACAGAGGTTGTGTGGGTGCGTCCAGGAATACTTGCGTCGGGACTTGCGGCAACCCGCCGACGATCGTGAAAGTTCGCGTGATCGAGACCGACTCCCCGGTGTCGGGATCCCGACCGGAAATAACGATGTTGCAGGTGCCGGGCTGGTTGAATGACCAGACGTAAATGAACGCGATGCCGGCGTTGACGTCAACCGGGCCGCTGCCCAGTGCAATTGAAGATTCGTTGATGGGCGGCGGCGTCGCAGGATCGTCCAGCGTGGAAAACGCGCAAGTACCCGTTCCAGGCTGTATCGCCACCACCACGCCATCGGGCATCTGGATGAGAGTGCCATCCAGGCGGCGGAACGTAATAGTCGATTCGCTGATGTATGGCGATCCGATGAAGAATGGCACGCCGGGATTGATCGGCAGCGTAAAGTTCTGGGTCTGGAACGTGAGGCGCTGGTCGGTGCCGGGTCCGGCCACGATGTTGACGTTAAGTGATGCGGTCGCGGAGCCACCGCTGCTGGTGGCGGTGGCGCGAAGCGTCACGGTCCCGACCGCCCGCGTGTGCAGGCGGAACTGCGCAATGCCGCCGCGGGTGGTGGTAGTCGTCGTAGCGCCGAGCAATGGCGGTGCGATGAAGGAAGATACGAGCGCCAGATCGGATGGCGTGACCGACAATGAGACCGAAGTCCCATCCGCCACCGAGGTGCCGTTGTTGTTGGCCACGCGCACGGCGATGGAGATCACCGAACTCGGCGTTGCGGTTGCGGCTACCGGTTCGAAGGTCACTCGCAAGTCGGCCGGCGTGAAGCTGCCGCCTCCGGGGGAGCCGCCGCCACCGCCGCTGCAGGCCGCCAGCAGCGTGGCCGCAATGAGGCCGATCAGGATTTGGATAAGGGCTTTCATTCAACGTTCTCCAGACATCTGTTCGGGCGGCTCGAAGTAGAACTCGAAGTAAAGGCAGGCACGCTTGCGTTTGGCTCTGGTGAGCTCAGGCGCCTAGCGTAGGCTCTGCGCGAGTATCTTGGGTGTGACGAAGATCAGCAATTCCGCTTTTTCGCTCTGGCGATTTTTGTTG
>JBKJND010000065.1:0-5157 GCA_046596095.1 Ahniellaceae bacterium
CATTAAGCCGATCATGGGTGGCTCCAATAGGGCGGTCGGTGACATGGCGCAGCACGTTATTCAACGTGGCAATGATCGGCAGCCGTGCTTCTTCCGCGACGTCGACTACGTGCGCTATCTGCAGAATTTGCGCGAGGCGGCGCTGCGCTGCGGTTTGGGTGCCGCGTGTTCGGGTACGGGGTCAGGTCTAGCATCGTAGCATCCGTGCCGGCAGCGCAAAGGAGCAGAGGGAGAAAACGGGGGGCGAGCGGCTGGAGGTGCCACCGCAGGATTGATTGCGTGACGGGAACGCTGACTTCCGTCTCTCATCGTCAGTCCGGGGTAATGTAATCCGTTTATCGGTTCAGACATGAGCCTGGGCCAGAGTGCTGCACTTCCGCAGCCGCGTTCGTTGAGCAATGACATCACAGTGGGGTAGTAGATGATGAAGGTATTTGGTTTTCGGAACGGACTGTTGATTGCGGCGCTTGTGCTCGCGGGCGATGTTTGCGCTGCCGGGGATGTTGCCGACGCCAACAAGGCTGCTCTGCCCGGCAAGTCCAAGCAGGTCGTGTACAACAGTCAGGCCGGTCTAGTAGTGCAGATCGTCTCGTACCAGGAGTACGGTGGCGGCGATGTGACTTTCACCTTGGACAAGGCGACTCCGAGCTGCGCAGGGTACTGGCTAAGAGCGTCTGACCCGGGTTTCAAGACGAACTTGAGCCTCTTGCTCATGGCGCGCAGTGGCAGAGTCCCGTTGATAGCTTACGGCTCGGATGATCGGATTTGGCCTGGTTCTTCCGCTTTGTATTGCCACCTTTACGCGCTGCAGATTCCATGAGGACTTGGGCAGGGCTAGAGGAGAAGGGGATCGACATCAACAGCACGTCAATAAAATGGCATGGGTCAGAGTGGACTTCTGAAGGCTTTACGAGGCTTCGCCCAAAAACAGGGGTCAGCGTACCTTTTTCAGGATAGGCAAAGTCTATGCGACGAGTTTGGCGAAGGCGGATCCTCGGTGGTGCGGGAGGATCGCGGCAAGTCAACAGTGCGGAGCCTGCAATGCCCGGAGCAAAACGTTTGGATCTCCCGGGAGTGGCGAAGCATGTGATCCAGCGCGGCAACGATCTGCAGCCGTGTTTCTTGCGCGACGTGGATTACGGGCGCTTTCTGCAGGATTAACGCGAGGCGGCGCTGCGCTTCGGGTGCCGGGTGCACGCCTACGTGCTGACGATCAACTACGTCAATCTGCTCTCGAAAGCCGCGATCCAAAGCGCTCCTGAAAAGCAGCTGCCATTTTTCGATTAACGTTGCGACACTACTCGGTCAAGGTAAGTTTTTACCTACCCCCGTTTGCGAAGGCCCGATTTTCTGTGGCTAGGATTTTCCATTGAACATGCAAGAGGAGAGAAACCCATGAAGCCTGCATACATGGCGCTGGCGCTGCTGCCATTTGCCTGGATTGGCGCCGTTACGTCCGCCAATGCCGGGTGTCTGACAAGCTTGACCACAACGGCGAGCGTCTTTTCCAAGGTCCGAGGTTTGTACGTCGCTGGTGGCTCAACAAACCCAGCGCACTACCTCATCGTGGACAAGGGGACTTGCCAGGCTGACGCAAGTGGGGATGTGACTTTGGGTGCGCCTACTAAGAGCGCTCACTATCTGCGGCTACGCGACGGCGACAAAGTGATGCTCAGCACGTTGCTGGCGGCTCAGGCTCAAGGCTTGATAGTGCAGTTTCGCCTAATGCCGGGCGCCCCGAACGCGGACGGGTACAACGAGATCGCCTACGTCATCTCGCCGAGCTCTGCCATCGCGCAGTAGCCCTAGAAATAAGCAAGGGTCAGAGTGCGTGCTTTGCACTTTGTTGGGAGCTGGAAAATGAGACTAATCGCTTTTGCGCTGGTAGCTTTCCTCGTGTCACCCGTTGTTTCGGCGGACCTCGCCGATTGTCAGAACCTATACGTTGGGCGTGTGTGGGTGGAGAAAGGAAAGGGCTTGAACGCCGTGGTTCTGCTGAACCAGCCAGGCGACGGCTACGGATCCTATTGGATTTACTTTACCGATTGGACCAACGACGACAAGAAAGCTGCATTGGCGGTGCTTACGGCAGCCAAGATGTCGCGACATCGCGTTAACGTGGCAACTACGGTTGCGCTCCCGCACAAATGTGGCATTCAAGATGGCGGCACCATCGCGGAAAGTGTCACGCTTGCGACGAACCCTTAAGGACAACAGCAGTCGGCGCACTGGTACCGTAACGTCCGGCTCGGAAAGCCGGCGCAAAATGCAGTGGCCAGAGTACGATTTTCAAGGTTTGGCGGCAGGAGGCACGTGCTTTGATATCAAATGCTCAGGTTGTCTTGCTGCTCGTTTCCATCGCGATGTTGGTGCAGATTGTTCGCCACCTCGTGACTGGTGAAATCGTTTGGCATCAGGGTCCTGTGGCAGAGCGAAGATCGAAGCCCATTGCCTTTTGGGGTGTTTTCGCTTTGGAATTGTCAGTGCTTGCCTTCTTGGTTTGGTTGCTGCTGTAGAGCATGCTGGTCCGTGTGGCATCGTGGAGGGCCTGATCAGCCCGCAGCTTTCCAGCGATGCGGCAGCAGGTCGCTGATGTTCCGGTCGGCAAAAGCGGTGACGATAGGGTTACCCGCTCACGCGTACCGACAAGCGCCGGAATCGTGTACCTACATGCGCCGGAATGTCGTACCGACATCGACCGGAATCAGGTACCGACATGGGCCGGATTACGCATTAGTCGCCAGCGGGGGTTGCCGCAAGCTGCGATGGTCGCGTTGGGGGTATGGGCAAACGCGGCGGCGTGCGGGTGATCTACTTCAATCAACTGGCGGATGGTCGCATCGTGCTGCTACTGATCTACGCCAAGAACGCGCAGGACACCATTTCCCCGCACGTGCTACGGGACATTGTGAAGGAGCTTTGACATGGGAAAGATGAGCGAGAAAGCCTTGCTGGCGCGCGATGCCAAGCGCGACCTCGGCGCCGAACTGCTGGAGTCGGTGCGGCAGATGAAGCGCGGTAAAGCGCGCGTAGTCTACGTGCCCGCGAAAGCCGCACGTGGGAAGACTGGCCTCTCGCAATCGCAGTTCGCGGCGTTGCTGGGCGTATCGGTGCGAACTTTGCAGGGCTGGGAGCAGGGCCGCATACAGCCCTCGGGTGCTGCGCGGACGTTGCTCGCAATCACGTTGCGCACGCCGGAAGCTTTGCTGAACTTGGCGGCGTAGATTGGCGGCGTAGATTGGCGCGAGGTTCGGCATGCTGAGGAGTGAGGGCACGCGATGGGCACAACGTGATTGCCTCTGTCGTCTTGCCGAGCAGTGCGATAGCGCAGTAGCCTCGGTCATGCCGTCCTTGCCCCGCGGCCTTTCGAGTGCCGTCGTTGCGATGATCGCGGACCGTGACTAAGGGTGGATCGAGCGCGCCCTGCTCGACTAGGCGTCCTGCCGGTCCGAGGGCGGCGCATTGATCGCGGCTGAATGCTTGCCAATACTGCGGCGACCCAGGCAAGGCTAGACCGCCGAACAAAGGTACTCTGGCCTACGTTTCCTCCCGGGAGGTTCTAGATGGAGCAGAAACACTTCAGCATGATCCGCCAGTTTCATCTGGCCGACTGGCTCACGTTGGGCAACGCCTTCTGCGGCACCGGTGCGGTCTTTGCATCGATGCGCTTCCTGCAGGACGGCAAGGTGCGCGATCTGCTGATCGGCATGGCGCTGGTGCCGCTGGCCTTCGTGCTGGATGCGCTCGACGGCAAGGTCGCGCGGTGGCGTCACCAGCAATCGGTGCTGGGGCGCGAATTGGATTCGCTCTCCGACGTGATTTCCTTCGGCGTCGCACCCGCGGCGCTCGGCTACGCCTGCGGTTTGCAGGGCGGGTGGGACTGGCTGATCCTCTCCTACTTCGTGTGTTGCGGCGTCAGTCGGCTCGCGCGCTTCAATGTCACCGCCGAAGCGTTGTCGGAGGGTGGCGATACCGTGAAGTATTTTGAAGGCACGCCGATCCCGACCAGTCTTGCACTCGTGATCGTGCTGGCGGTCGCGGCGTGGCAAGGCAGTATAGGTGACGCGCTGTGGTTCGGCGAATTCCGGCTCGGACCGTGGCTGCTGCATCCGCTGGTGCTGATGTTCGCGCTGTCGGGATCATTGATGATCAGCAAGACGCTGCGTATTCCGAAACCCTGATCGCTATACGATGCCAGTTGCGCAGAACACGCCGATCACCACGAACACCGCCAGCGTCTTGATGATCGTGATCGCGAAGATGTCCTTGTAGCTTTGGCGGTGCGTCAGGCCGGTGACGGCGAGCAAGGTGATCACCGCGCCGTTGTGCGGCAGCGTATCCATGCCGCCGGAGGCCATCGCGGCGACGCGATGCAGCACTTCCATCGGAATGCCGGCGGCGTTGGCGTTCGCGATGAAGCTTTCTGCCATCGCCGCCAGCGCGATGCTCATGCCGCCGGAGGCCGAGCCGGTGATGCCTGCCAGTGCCGTTACGGTGACGGCTTCATTGATGAGCGGATCGGGGATCGCCTGCAACGCGTTCGCGACCACGAGGAAGCCGGGCAGGGCGGCGATGACCGCTCCGAAACCATATTCCGATGCCGTGTTCATCGACGCCAATAGCGCGCCACTGATAGCGGATTGTGTGCCTTCGGCGAAACTCGCGATCACCGGCTTCCAGGCCAGCGCCAGCACGCTGAGTATGCCAACCAGCAGTGCGCCTTCCACCGCCCAGATCGCGGCCACGCGCGAGATTTCCTGCACCACGGGCGCGGCGTCGCCGATGACTGCCGGGTCGAAGCTGTAGCTGGTGCCGTACAACGCTGGAATGAGCGTCGTGAAAATCTTGTTCGCCACGCCCACCAGTACCAGCGGCAGGATCGCGAGCCAGGGATTGGCCAGGTTTTCGCCGGTGAAGGGCGCGGGCTCGTTTCGCAGTTCGGCGCCGTAGCCTTCGCCTGCGGTGAATGCGGCACGGCGCCGCCATTCGAGATAACTCAGGCCCAGAATCAGGATGAAGACGCCGCCGATCGTGCCCAGCCAAGGCGCGGCCCACGTATTGGTGCCGAAGAACGAGGCCGGGATGATGTTCTGGATCTGCGGCGTGCCGGGCAGCGAGTCCATGGTGAAAGTAAAGGCGCCCAACGCGATCGTGCCA
>JBKJND010000070.1:0-2938 GCA_046596095.1 Ahniellaceae bacterium
TGCTGGCGGAACGGGAAGCCGGTCACCACCAGCGCGCCGTCAAGCGTCTTGCGTTGCGCCACGCGCATGCGTTTGTCGTTGAGGAACGCACCGCCGCCCTTGATCGCGGTGAAAAGCTCCGAGCGCAGCGGATCGAACACCACACCCACCACCACCTCTCCGTCCTCGACCAGGGCGATGGAGACCGAAAAGTGCGGCACGCCGCGCAGATAATTGCTGGTGCCGTCCAGCGGATCGATGACCCATACGCTGCGTCCCTGACCGGCGGCGCCCGATTCCTCCGCGAGAAACGCGTGCTTCGGGAAGGCGCGCTTGATCTCGCGCACGATTTCCTTCTCGGCATTGCGGTCGACCTCGGACGCAAAGTCGTTGCGTTCCTTTTCAACGACTGGAATGCTCTCCAGTCGATTGAGGTTGCGCAGCAGCACCTGGCCGCCTGCGCGCGCCGCCTTGATGGCGATCAGAAGGGCGCCCTTGCTCATGTCGAATAGATTCCGGAAATGCCATGCATTGCGTTTTGAAAGAAACAACCGGCGGTCGCGCGGACCGCGGCGCGCAGCCTAGCACGTGACTCCCGAGCTTCCTGCCGAATCGGGCCGTGTGGTGGCCGCAGCCAACGCACAATTGCGCAACGTGCGCATCGTGCTGGTGCGCACCTCGCACGCGGGCAACATGGGCGCGGCGGCGCGCGCGATGCGAACCATGGGTTTGGCCAACCTCGTGCTGGTGGCGCCGCAACGGCCCATCGACGACTCGGCGCGCGCTTTGGCGGCCGGCGGGGTGGACCTTCTGGATCGAGCCGTGCACGTGCCGACTCTCGACGCGGCCGTTGCCGAGTGCGTGACGGTTTTCGGTTGCACGGCGCGCAGCCGCACGGTCAGCCTGCCCCAGTTCTCGCCGCGACAGGCTGCCGCCGCATTGCTCGATCACGCCCGCGCGGGACCGGTCGCGCTGGTGTTCGGGAGCGAACGCACCGGGCTTACCAATCAGGAACTGATGCGTTGCGCGGCGCAAGTCCACATCGCTGCGGATCCCGACTATCCCTCTCTAAATCTCGCGGCGGCGGTGCAGATAGGGGCCTACGAACTACGTTGCGCTGCACTGGATCGCGCCGCCACCGACGCGGGCGCAAGCGGGCGCGCGCCGCGCGACGATGCGCGCGCTGATCCGGCTCTGGCCGACAGCGCCACCGCCGCGCAGCTCGAGGGACTGGCCACACACCTCAAACACGCGCTGTTCGTGGTGGATTTTTTCAAGGGTCGCGTGCCGGACAGGTTGATGCGGCGCTTGCGGCGCCTCAGCCAACGCGCGCGTATGACAACCGCAGAAGTCGCGTTGCTGCGCGGCATCCTCAGCGATGTCGAGCGCGTGGCGGGGCTTTCGGGTTTCGAGCCGCGCCCTTTGCCGGAACGTCGCTCGCAGCGGTGATCTCAGTTTCGAAAGGTGCGACGACGCGCCTATACTTCAAACAACTTGTCTTCGCGCAGCGCCAGATGATTTCGCGTTTCCAATCGCAACGCTACTGGTGTCGCGCGCTGCTCCTGATGACATTGGGATGCGCGGTTGCACACGCACAAGTATTGCCCGCGGTCGCGCCTCCCGTGGTCAAGGCAGCGCCGGTAATGCCGGGCCGCGTGCTGGTGCTCGGCCGCGTCAGCAACGACCCGCAGAGCGATTTCGAGCGACTCAAACCCCTGCTCGACTACGTGGTGAAAAAACTCGAACCGCACGGCGTACGTGCGGGTCGTTTGCTCATGGCGCAGGACGCGCAACGCATGGTGAGCTATCTCCGGCGCGGCAAGATCGACTGGGTGAGCGAAACGGCGGGTGCGGCGATGGCGCTTGAGGAGCGCGCGGGTGCGGTGACGCAACTGGTCGATGTGCGGCGCGGCGAATCGAGTTATCGCACTGTGTTTTTCACGCGGCGCGACAGCGACATCCGCGCTCTCGCCGACCTTCGAGGGCGCAGTCTGGCGCTCCAGAGTCCCGCTTCGACCAGCGCGTATTTCGTGCCGCTCGCCGAAGTTATGGAGGCCGGCGTGACGCCGCTCATTCTCGCCTCGCCCTACGATCGTCCGCCGCCGGACGTCATGGGTTTCGTGCTCGCGCGCTCGGAATTCAACATCTCCACATGGGTTGCCAAACGCCTGGTGGACGCGGGCGCCTACAGCGACAGCGACTGGGACGACCGCGCGCGCCTGCCAGAAGCTTTTCGAATGAACCTCGTCACGTTCCACGTGTCCGAGCCGGTGCCGCGGGCGTTGGAATTGTTTCGCGGCGACCTCGAACCGGCGTTGGCCGAGGCGCTACGGTCGGTGTTGATCAAGGCCGGCGACGATCCCGAAGCCGCCGCAGCGCTTAAGGCATTTTTCCACACCGACCGCTTCCAACCGGTCACGTCGCAGCAAGCCGACATACTGGCCGCATTGCGCCGTTCAATCGTGCGCATCCGCGCAGAAGTCGAGTGACCCCGCCATGCGTCTAGGCCTTCGGCTGCGGTTGACTCTGGTGATGGCCTTGTCGCTGGCCGCTCTCGGCGCGATTGCGGTGGTGGGCTGGTGGGCGTACCAGCGAGCCTTCGACAGCATCGTGCGTTCCAACCTCGAAACGATCAAGGAGATCGGCAATGAGTCGCTGACCCGTCAGGGCCAGGCGACCGCGCGGCTGCTCGCGGAGCAGCTCGCGAATCCGGTGTATTTCCTCGACCTCAGCACCATCGGCCGGATCACGCGCGCGGCGGTGGAGCAGGGCGACGTGGCGTACGTGATCGTGTTCGATGTCGAAGGCAATGTCCTGCACGATGGTACCGACGATATCGGCACCTTCGGTCAAGCCATGAACGATGAGTTCACGGCGCGCGCGAGTACCGCCGCCGGCACGCTGGTCCAAACTTCGGAACGACTCATTGACATCACGCAGCCCTTGCTGCTCGGTCGCG
>JBKJND010000083.1:0-4393 GCA_046596095.1 Ahniellaceae bacterium
CAACGCGGTGCGCATGAGCGCGCTCATTCCCGCCGGCGCGATCCACGTCTACACGCACGATTCGATTGGTCTCGGCGAAGACGGGCCTACGCATCAGCCGATCGAGCATCTCGCTTCGCTCCGGCTCATTCCGAACAATCCGGTGTGGCGGCCGTGCGACGCGGTGGAGAGTGCGGTCGCGTGGCGCGTGGCGATCGAACGGCGCGACGGACCCTCGTGCCTGGTGTTCTCGCGCCAGACGCTTGCGCATCAGCATCGCGACGCGCGGCAAGTGGAAGACATCTCACGCGGCGGCTACATCCTGCTGGACCCGCTCGATGCGAGAGTTGAGCTCATCTTCATCGCGACCGGCTCCGAGGTGGAGCTCGCCATGGAAGCGGCGCGCCATCTGACGCAACAAGGTGGAGGCAAAGGTGTGCGCGTGGTGTCGATGCCGTGCACGCGCGTGTTCGATCAGCAGCCGCTTGAATATCGCGAAGGTGTGCTGCCGTCGTGGTGCCGCAAGCGCGTCGCAGTCGAGGCCGGCGTCAGCGACTTCTGGCGCAAGTATGTGGGTCTCGATGGTGCCGTGATCGGCATCGATACCTTTGGTGCATCCGCGCCCGCCGAGCACCTCTTCCCCCACTTCGGTTTTACCGTCGAAGCAGTGATCGACGCCGCCCGCGCGCTCGGTTAACGCGGAACACCTGTAGGAGCGGCGCCAGCCGCGACGCTCTCGCTGGGTGGCGCGATCCAATCGCGGCTTGCGCCGCTCCTACAAATTGCCTGATGTCGTGATCTCGATGCGGTAGTAGTCGCGCAGTGCGGCGTGTACTGCGGGCACTTGCTCGCGCAACAGATCAGGCGCGGAGAAGTAGTACTCGCTGACCACCGCGAAGAATTCGTCGGGGCTTTCTGCAGCATAGGGATCGATCACCGTTTCTTCGTCGCGTTCGAAGGCGGCGACCAAAGCGTCGTACGCCGGCTGCATCGCGGCGCGCCAGCGCACCAACGCGCTGGCCGCGAGCGGCGGCGTCCCATCCAGCACTCCATCGAGAAGATCGAGCTTGTGCGCGATCTCGTGCGCAACCACGTTGGAACCCGCAAACGGATCGCCCAGATCTTCCTCGATCGCCGCCCACGACAGAATGATAGGGCCGTGGCTCCAGGCCTCGCCGTCAAGCTCGTCGTCCCACTCGGTGACGACTTCTTCGTCCTCATCGTGCTCATGCCGCCGCACCCGAAACGTGCCGGGATAGAGCACCACATCGTGCCATCCACGCCAGGCACTGCGTCCCGCCGCAAGCATCGGCAAACAGCACAGGATTGCGACGATCACCCGCCGCTCTGCCGAGAGATCGAGCCCGCGCACTCCGATAATGTGCTTGTCGCGCAGAAACTCCGCCGTCATCGCCCGCAATAGTGCCCGGGTGCCGGAGTCGATCCCATCCAGAAGCCGGACACGGCGAACCGCTGCCCGCCAGAGTTTCTCGTCGATCAAGGGCGCGGCCCGCAGTCGGCGCCACCAATGCTTCAGCAGGAAAAAAACTCCAGAGTTGCGCGGTTCAAGGCCGGCGACGAGGAAGCGCAAACTACTTGAAAGTGCCGGGAAGGAAAGCCTTCCAGCGACCGCGCGGTTCTGCCGAGGCTCCACCACCGCCGCTCGCAGGTTCCGAGGACGCGGCAGTGCTCTTGCGGGCATTGGGTCTGACCGAAGAATTGACGGGCGATCGCGGTTTGGTCGCACTGGCTTGTGCGGAATCGCGCGGCACGGAAATCTCGCTGCCGATGGCGTTGCAGAGCGTTTGCGCGGAGGGCTCCGCGACCGCCGCGAACAACGGACCGCACGCTGCCAGAGCAATCAGCGCGATCGACATTTCGGCAGTTCTGGCAAGCGACATGATCGTGAACTCCTGCTCTGGCGAGGCCAGCACCATCAAATCGGATGAAACAAAAACGTCCATCCTCGATCATTGGTTCCGCCCCAAGGTTCCTGATGCATTGCTCGACGCAATCGAAAGGGACCTGAAACATCGCGCAGGATACCGGCATTCCTGCGATCTTGCCGAGCTTGCTGCGCCGCATCAGAAGCTGCTCGCGTGCGCCGTCTACACTCCCGGCACTATCTTCAAGCGAGTGCGAATGGCGTGCACGGCGTCAGTGTGTCCGGAAATTCATTGCGGCACGCGTTGATCGCGGGCATCGAGCGCATGCAGAGCCGCCGCGAAGAACTCGATCGCATCAACGTCTTTCCGGTCGCGGATGGCGACACCGGCACCAATCTCGCGTTCACGCTGGGCGCCGTGCTCGACATCGTGCGCGATGAGCGCCAGTCGAACGCAGGGCTGCTGTTCCGCCGCGTGGCCGAGGCAGCGCTCGACGGTGCGCGCGGTAACTCCGGCACGCTGATGGCGCAGTTTGCACAGGGCATGAGCGAGAGCATGGGCGCAAAGCCGCGCCTTGACTTGCCGGGTCTCGCGCGTGCGGCCTCGGGCGGCTCGCGCCTCGCGCGCGAGGCGCTGGCGGAACCGCGTGAAGGCACGCTGCTGTCGGTGCTCGCGGCTTTTGCAGGGGCCCTCGAAAGCGCCGCGGGTCGAGCGGCGCAGTTGCGCGACGGATTCACTCAAGCGCTCGAACGCTCCCGCGAGGCGCTGGCGCGCACGCCGCAACAACTCGCGGTGCTGCGCGAAGCCGGTGTGGTCGATGCGGGCGCCAGCGGATTCGTCGAGTTGCTTGAAGGTATCGGTGCCAGTTGGCAACGCGGGCGCCGTCGTCGCACCGACCGCGTTGCCCCGATAAAATCTGCCGAACCGCAACACATCGCGCGCCCGCGCGAGGGTGCGCACTTGACGCCCGACTCGCCGCAGCGGTTTTGCACCGAGTGCTCGATTGCAGGCGACGCGCTGGATCGCACCGCCATCAAACAGGCGTTGACGGCGTTGCCGCTGTCGAGCCTGGTCGTCGCCGGCAGCGCGAAGCGCATCCGCGTGCACGCTCACATCGACGCGCCCTCCGAGTTGTTCCGCGCTTGCGAATCCTTCGGCACTGTGTCCGGTCAGAAGGCCGACGATATGCACGCGCAAGCGGCGAGCATGGCGTCCAGACAAACCGTCGCCATCGTCGTTGACGGCGGGGCGGATGTTCCGCCCGCCGAAGCCGAGCGCTGCGGACTGCACTGGGTACCCGTGCGGGTCAGTTTTGGCGCGCGCGACTACGTCGATCGCGTCTCGCTGTCGCCGGTCGAGTTTTACGCCCTGATGCGCAGTGGCGAGCATCCGCCGCCGCGCACCTCACAACCGCCGCCAGGCGACTTCGTGCGCGTGTTTGAATATCTGACCGCGCACGGACACGATGTCGTCCATGTCGGTTTGTCGCGCGCGTTGTCGGGCACGTTGCAGGCAGGGGAGGCCGCCGCGACGCGAATCGCGAGCAACAGACGCATCGTTTCGATCGACACGCGGCGTGCTTCGGTCGCGCAGGGCTTGCTGGCGATCGATGCAGCCGAAGCCGCTGCTGCGGGCTTCGATTTGGACTCGGTGATCGCGCGCGTCGAATCGATGCGCGAGCGCACGCGTTTGTTCGCACTGATCGCCGATCCCAGTTATGGCGTGCGCGGTGGACGTGCGCCGAGGCTCGCGGAGCCGCTTACGCGCTGGCTGCGCGTGCGCCTGATCGTCGGCATGAACAGGCAAGGCCGAATGTCCCTCGCGGGCTTGCTCGGTGGCAACGCGCGGCTGCCGGAAAGATTCGGCGCGTGGATCGCTCGGCGATGTCGCGGAGATAGCAACGCGCGCTGGCGCATCAACATTGGCCACTGCGACGATCCGCAAGGTGCAGCAAGGCTCGCCGATGAATTGCGCAATCGGCTGCCCAGCCTTGACGCCTGCTGGATCGGCGACGCCGGCACCGGCATCGGCGCGCATGCGGGACCCGGCGCGTTGATCGTGGGCGTGCAGGAGTGGCTGCCGCTTCCCGCTTTCACTCCACCGCTCCAGGTGTCATGAACGCGGCGCCGGCACTCGCGCTGATTGCGATTGGCAGTTACTTGCTGGGTTCCGTATCGGGCAGTCTGCTACTCGGTCGCCTGCGCGGCGTCGACATCCGTACGCTGGGCAGCGGCAACGCCGGCAGTACCAACGCGTTTCGCACGCAGGGTCTTGCGTTTGCGATCGCGGTCATGACGATCGACGTGGGCAAGGCTGTGTTGGCCACGAGCGTGGCATCGAAGGTCGGGCCGCAGTTTGGAACGACGGCACTCAACGCCGCGGTCGTCGCCGCGACCGCTGTGGTCATCGGGCACGTGTGGCCGGTTTTGCATGGATTCCGCGGGGGCAAGGGCGCCGCGACGGTGGTCGGCGCGTTGCTGGTGTTGTGGCCGCAAGGCGCATTGATAGGAATGCTTGCGTGGTTGCCG
>JBKJND010000199.1:0-10358 GCA_046596095.1 Ahniellaceae bacterium
GCCCGTCGCCGATGCTGCTTTTGCTCACGCGGCGGCGCCTGCCGGTTGCAGGTAGCCAGTCGAGCGCATCCAGCCGAGCGTGTCGTCGACGAGCTTGCTCAGTTTAACAATCCGGAAATCCAGCTCGCCAATTGCCTTGCTCGAATCCACGCGCAGGTCATGGCAGATGAGCGCAGCACCCTCCGGCGTGAGAGGCGGTTCACGCCGCGTGACCAGGCTCCACAAATCCTGCGCGCGCGCGACCGCGTGCAGGAGGTTCGGCGACATCGCTTTGGCCGGCACGCGACGACCTAGACGCCGCGCCGCCAGAGTCAGCAGCTGCATGAAGGTCGCATGCTCCCCGCCGAGGAGATAACACTCGCCATAGCGCTGACGCTCCCAGGCGCGCACGTGCGCCAGAGCCACTTCGCGAACATCGGCGAACGGCCCCGACCCCGGTGGCACCCCCGGCAAAGAATCCTGTTCGATCATGCGGAACATCCGAGACCAGTTCTGCGTGTCGCCGGGTCCGAGCAGGTGCGATGGATAAGTCACGATTACCTTGAGGCCATGATTGTCGGCGGCGTCCCACACAAGCTCCTCCGCCATGGCCTTGGTGCGCGCGTAGTTGATGCGCGAATTCGTGGCGACGAGCGGCGCGTCGTCGCGCAACATCTGGTTGTTGCCGATGCCCATCGCCGACACCGACGAGGTGTGCACGAAGCCAGCGATCTGATACCGCCGCGCGGCATCCAGCATGATGCGCGTACCCTCGACGTTGACGCGCGTCTGTTGCGCATTGCGTTGCCGCCACACATTCGTATCCGCTGCGGTATGGAAGATCACGTCGGCGCCGCGCGCAACCGCAAGATCGATGCTGGCCGCGTCGGTCACGTCGCCGGGCAACGGCACCGCGCCGAGACTGCGCAGCACCTGTGCCTGCGCGGGCTGGCGGAACAGGGCGTGCACCACCACGCCGCGCGCAACCAGCTCGCGCACCACGTGCCGGCCCAGAAATCCCGTGGCGCCTGTGACCAGCGCCGTACTCTTGCTCATGCGCAGACTCTCCCGCTTCGTGCCCGCTACGATACGCCTCGCAGCGATCGCCGCTCAATGCAATCCGTCGCCAAACCTGTTCCTGCCTTCTCCCCGCGCAACGGGGAGAAGGTGGCGCGCAGCGCCGGATGAGGGGCGCGCGGCGCGAGCACTCACCCCTCATCCGCCTTCGGCACCTTCTCCCCGCGTGCGGGGAGAAGGCAAGCAGAGCTTGCATGAAACTCTCGATCAAACCCTCGCCACGCCTTCGCATCGAGGTTCTTGCAACTATCTGGCTGGCGCTGCCGATCGTGGGCGGACAGTTGCTGAGTGTGGCGATGAATGTCGCCGACACGTTGCTCGCCGGACACCTGTCGACACGCGTGCTGGCGGCAGTGGCGATGGGTTACCAGATCTGGGTGCTGGCACTGCTTGCGGTGCTGGGCCTGATGCTCGCATTGACGCCAACCGTGGCGCAGCTCGATGGCGCGGGGCGGCGCGCGGAAGCGGGCGCGATGTTTCGCCAGGCTTTGTGGTTGGCGCTGGTGCTGGGCGCCGTGCTGTTCGCGGGCATCCGGCTGTCGCGCCCATTGCTCGTTGCGTTTGGGGTCGACGCCGAGATCGTGCCGGAAGCCGTCGCGTTTCTCGACGCCATGGCGTGGGGCACGTTTCCGCTCGCGCTGTTTTTCGCCTGTCGGTATTTCAGTGAAGGCCTGTCGCTGACCAGGCCGGCGATGTATTTCGGCATCGTGGGGCTGGCCGCACTGGTGCCGCTGGCGTGGGCGCTGATGTACGGGCGGCTTGGATTGCCAGCGCTCGGCGCTCGTGGCGCGGGCATCGCGCACGCTGCGGTGCTGTGGCTGCAGGCGGTAGCGTTCCTGATCTACATCTCGCGGCGGCGGCACTACCGAACTGCGCAACCGTTTGCGCGGTTCGAGTGGCCCAACGTGTCCGCTCTCGCGGCGCTGCTGGGTATCGGCATCCCCATGGGCATCGCGATTCTCATGGAAGGCGGCTTGTTCGTATCGACCGCGCTGCTCGCGGGCTCGCTTGGCACGCTTTCTGCAGGCGCGCACCAGATTGCCATCAACGTCGCGTCGATCGCGTTCATGGTGCCGCTTGGCATTGGCATGGCGACCACCGTGCGCATCGGCAATGCGGTCGGTCGCGGCGATCCCGAAGGTATCGCCTGGGCTGCGCGTGCGGGAGTCGCGATCACGCTTGCCACGCAGACGGTGTCTGCGGCGCTGCTGGTTGCGATACCTGCGCTGATCGTCGCCGCGTATACCAACGACGCGGGTGTGGCATCGCTGGCAATCGGGTTGCTCTGGCTCGCAGCCATTTTCCAGTTCGCCGATGGCTTGCAGGCGTTCTTCAACGGCGCGTTGCGCGGTCTCAAGGACACGCTGGTGCCAATGCTCATCACCATCGTCGCGTACTGGGGCGTCGGCTTCGGACTCGGCTGGTGGCTCGGCATCGCGCGGGGCGGCGGTGTGCGCGGACTCTGGGTCGGGCTCATCGCCGGACTCACCGTCGCCGCCATCGGCCTTGGCTGGCGCTTCGCCACGCAGCTGCGGAAGGCACGACCCGAGGAAAATTCGACCCCTCCCCAACCCTCCCCTGCACGCAGGGGAGGGGGTTAGCGGTGCTAGCGAAGAGTGGTGCTCGGGTATGCTGCGCGGCCGCGCGGCTAGCCATCAGTCATGGTGACCTTTGAACGATGCCGCGCGGCCCCATTGCCATTAGCCTCGCCCCATTCCCGAACGCGAAACCCTCATGAACGCAACCGTTGCCGCAGCGCCGCGTAAATTGTTTTTCCCGTTCCGCGTGATTCGCGGCTTCTGGCGTGCGCTCAATTTTTCGCGCCAGTTCGTGTTCAACCTGATTTTTCTCGTGATCCTGATCGCGATTCTTGTAGCGATCGGCAAGGACGCGCAGCCGGTGCTCGAGAAGACCGCACTGGTGGTCAATCCTGAAGGCGCGATCGTCGAGCAGTACACCGTCGACCCGGCCTCGCGCATGTTTGCCAAGGCGCTCGGCGAGGAAGCCGGCGAGGTGCAATTGCGCGACATCGTGCGCGCCATCGACGTCGCCGCGAAGGACGGCAACATCGCGCGCCTCGTCATTGTTCCCGACGGGATTCTCAGCGTCGGCATGGCGCAACTGCATGAGATCGCGGCCGCGATCGGACGCTTTCGCGCCACCGGCAAGCCGGTCATCGCGTTTTCCGAAGGTATGGATCAGCGCGGATATTTCCTCGCGGCGCAGGCCGACAAGGTTTATCTGGATCCCGACGGCGGCATGATCCTGCAGGGGCTCGAGCGCTATCGCACGTATTTCAAGGACGGCCTCGACAAGCTCGGCATCGAGATGAAGCTGTTCCGCGTCGGCGAATTCAAGTCAGCAGGCGAGCCGTACATCCTTACGCACCAATCGCCGGAATCACGCGAAGCCGATCTCTACTGGATGAGCGACGTGTGGCAACGTTATCTCGCCGAAGTTGGTGCGCGCCGCAAGCTGACGCCCGCGGTCATCACCGCGCAGATCGACAGTTCGGTCGAGGGCCTCAAAGCGGTCGATGGCGATCTAGCGAAGTATGCGCTCGCCAATCGCTGGGTCGATGCGCTCAAGACGCGCGACGAATTCCGCAAGGAATTGATCGCGGCCGGCGCGCTGGACGAAGAAGAGAATACCTTCCGCCAGGTGCATTTCGAGCGCTACGCGCAACAGGCCGAGGCGCTTGACATGACCAAGCTCGGCGACGGCGTCGCCGTGGTCGTGGCGCAAGGCGAGATCGTTTATGGCGAGCAGCCTCCGGGCCTCATCGGTGGCGAATCGGTCGCGCAGCTGATCGAGGACGCGCGTGAGGACGAGCACGTCAAGGCGCTCGTGCTGCGCGTCGATTCGCCTGGCGGTGGCGTGTTTCCGTCGGAGCAGATTCGGCGGCAGGTCGCGCTGACCAAAGCGGCCGGGAAGCCGGTCATTGTCTCGATGGGTAACGTGGCGGCTTCCGGAGGCTATTGGATCAGCATGAATGCCGATCAGATCGTCGCGGACCCCAGCACGATCACCGGTTCGATCGGCATCTTTGGACTCATACCGAACGCCGTCGGCAGCATGGAAAAACTTGGCCTCAACACCGATGGCGTTGGCACCACGTGGCTTGCGGGTGCTGGAGACCCGACGCAGCCGTGGGATCCGCGCGTCGGCGAGCTCATCCAGACCATCATCAACAATGGCTATGCGAAGTTCATCGGCAACGTTGCGGATGCGCGCAAGAAGTCCGTCGCAGCGGTGGACGAAGTTGCGCGCGGCCGCGTGTGGAGCGGCGAGCAGGCGAAAGCGCGCGGCCTGGTCGATCGCATGGGTACCCTGCGCGAGGCAATTGCGCTGGCCGGAGAGCGCGCCAAGCTTGGCAAGGACTTCCCGGTGCGTTACGTCGAGAAGGAGCTCTCGCCGTTTGAGCGCTTCGTGGTGGGCTGGGGCACGTCGCGGATCGGCGCGTTTATCGCCGGCAAGATGATCGGCACCGAAGCGGCCTTCCTGCCGGAGCGTCAGCGTGCGGAGCTTGCGGGACTGCTGCGGCTGACCGAACAGGCGCGCCTCACGCGCGGCGTGTCGCTCATCGCCCACTGCGAGTGCGGGCTGTAGCGACGATCTGCTCCGCACTGCTGTTGTAGAGCGGTGCTATGCGCCGCTGCTCTTGCATGACGCGACCGTCGAACAGCAGCCGGACGTAGTCCGGCTCTACAACAGCGCGACATCGAGAGCTGTTGTAGAGCGGTGCTATGCGCCGCTGCTCTTGCTCAGTCGCCCTCGGATTCTTCGAGGGCGGCGTCGGTGCGGTCTTTTGATTCCTGGACGGTGGCTTCGACGGATCGGGCGCGTTCGAGCGCCTTGAGTTGATCGTCGAGGATCGTGGCTTGCGGCGCGACGGGTGCGGGCGGCGCCGGAGGGGCCGGTGCATCGGCGCCGCAGCCGGACAACGCCAGCAGCGCGAAGAGGCAAGGCAACAGTGGCTTGGACATGGCGTGCTCCGTGGCTGTGAACGCTGCGCGGGATACGTCGCGCTTGCCGCCCGGCGCACATTGCTGACTATGCTAGCGGCTGCGTTGGCGACGTGACGGTGAGGGCCGGAACATGCGTGAGGATCGGTGGCGGCTGGATGGACGCGCGGCGCTCATCACCGGCGCGAGTCGTGGCATTGGTCTCGCCTGCGCGCGTGGTCTGCTCGAACGCGGCGCGGATGTGCTGATGACCGCGCGCGACGACGCGCATCTGGAAACCGTGGCGGAGGAACTGCGCGAAGAATTCGGCGAAGCGCGCGTGCATGCGCTTGGAGCGGATGCGACTCTGCCCGAGCAGCGCCTGGAGATCTTCGACTGGGTCGACGATCTCGAGGTCGCGCTGTCGCTGGTCGTCAACAACGTCGGCAACAACGAAGCCCGCCGCGCACTCGACTACGACGCGGTCACGCTGCACGCACTGTTCGACGTAAATCTGGTCAGCGCGTTCGAGGTGTCGCGCCTGGCGCAGCCGCGCCTCGCGGCGCACGCGCAAGGCGCCATCGTCAACGTCGCGTCGGTGTCGGGCCTGGTGCACGTACGCACGGGCGCCGCGTACGGTGCGGCCAAGGCGGCGCTGCTGCAACTCACGCGCAATCTCGCCTGCGAGTGGGCCAGCGATGGCATCCGCGTCAACGCGGTGGCGCCCTGGTACATCCGCACGCAGCGCACCGCGGCCGCGCTGGCCGATGCCGACTATCTGGACGAGGTGCTCGCGCGCACGCCGCTCGCGCGCATCGGCGAGCCCGACGAGGTCGCGGCCGCAGTCGTGTTCCTGTGCCTGCCCGCGTCGGCGTACATCACCGGGCAGTGTCTCGCGGTCGACGGCGGCTTCACCGCATTCGGGTTTTGATGGGGTGTTCGTGTAAGGACCACGCGAGCCAATTTCATGTAGGTCAGGTCGCGCAGCGACCTGAAAATTGCGCGAATTCGCGTCAGGTCGCTGCGCGGCCTGACCTACAAATGCATTAGGCCAGCTCAGCGGCAGAAGCGGGCGAGCGCGTCGCGCGCGCCGGCGTATTCCTGATCGAGCGCCGCGCGACGATCGTTGAACGCACGACGGCGTTCGCTGCCGGTTTCGTTGGCGCGCTGTTTCCACCAGCCGCAAAGCTCCCCGCGCGGCATTGCGCGACAGCGATCCTCAACGTAGGTGTACTGCGCGCCATAACGCGGATCGATGGTGCCGGTGACGAGTCCGGGTCCGCTGCTGTCGACACCCAGCGTCCACAGCGGCACGTAGCGTCCGCGCGGCGTCGGGTCCGAACTGACGTAGTTGCTGCCGTCGCTCGACGTGCAGCGGAACATCTGCGGCAGCGGATCCTCAACGCGAATGCGCGTCACCTGCGGCGGCGCGGTCTTGTTCGCCTCGACTCCGCTCGGCGTCGATGGATCGAGGGGCGGCGACCGGTAGTTGCGCGACAGTAGGGGCGCATCGAGCGTTTCGGCATCGGCCGCGCACGCGCGATCCTGATAGCTGATTCCGCCGTCGCGCGCACGGCACTTGAACACTTCGCTTGCGCAAGCTTGACCCGCAAATGCAAGAACGATGAGCAGCCGCGGCCACACGTACATTCCAGGAATCCTACTCCGAGGCCACTGCACCCATCGTCACTGCCAGGGCAAGCGGTCGAGGTCGAGGTTGCCGCCGGAGACGATGACGCCGATGCGCTTGCCTGCGAAAGGACCGGGATTCGCAAGAATCGCGGCGAGCACCACGGCGGCGGACGGCTCGACGACAATTTTCAGGCGCTCGAACAGCAGGCGCATGGCGGCGATGATCTGATCCTCGGTGGCGGTGGCGATGCCCGCCGCATGCCTGGTCAGGATCGCGAACGGCAGCTCTCCAAGGGTCGCGCGCAATCCATCGCAGATCGTGTCGATGGGCCACTCGGTGATGCGGCGACCTTGCGCGAGCGAAGCTTGCGCATCGGACGCGGATGCGGGCTCCGCGCCCCACACCTGCATGCGCGCATCGCGCCCGTGCGCCGCAATCGCAGTGCCGGACAAGAGGCCCCCACCCGACACCGGCGCCATCACGATGTCGAGTGCGCCCTTTGTTTGTTCGAGCAACTCGAGCGTCGCGGTGCCTTGCCCGGCAATCACGCGCGCGTCGTCGAATGGATGCACCGCCGCGGCGCCGGTTTCCGCCAGCACACTGGCCATGCCGGTGTTGCGCGCGGCCATGGTCGGTTCGCAGTCGATGATGCGCGCGCCATGGCGTGCAATCGCAGCACGCTTGATCGCGGCGATGCTGGTCGGCACCACCACGTAGGCAGGCACGCCGCGCAACTGCGCCGCGCGCGCAATTGCAGCGCCGTGGTTGCCCGAGCTTTGCGTGACGATGCCGCGCGCTGCCTCCTCGTCGTCCAGCGAAAACACCGCGTTGCAGGCGCCGCGAAACTTGAAAGCACCAACGTGCTGGAAGTTTTCGCACTTGAACACCAGCTCGCAACCAGCGAGGGCATCAAGACTTGCGGAACGCAGGATCTCGGTGCGACGCACCCACGGCGCGATGCGCGCCGCGGCAATTTCGACCGCGTGGATGTCCGGCAATACGCTCATGGCGTGGAGACTGCCGCAAACGGCACCGTCGCCGGTCTCGGCGTCGCGCCGCCGAGACTCGCGAGCGCGGAGCCGGCAACCACCAGCGCCGCGCCGCACCAGCCGATGAGCGCGACGTGCTCGGCCGCTATCACGCCGGGCGCAACCGCCGCGAGCGCGTAGCCGCTCAGCAGCGTCAACACCGGCGTCAACGCCAGCACCAGACTCACGCGCGAGGCTTGCCAGTGTGCGAGCGCTGCCGCAAATGCACCGTAGGCCACCAGCGTATTGACGGAGCAATAGAGCAGCAGCCAGATGTCGGTCGACCCGAGTGCGAGCAGCGCGCGCGGATGCGCGAACGGTGTCAGCACCAACGCGCCGACGAAGAAAATGACGCCGAGAATCGCCGCGACCGACAAGCGCATCAGCAATTGTTTCTGCGCGAGCGCATAGCCCGCCCACACCACCGCAGCGAGCAAAACCCACGCGCTGCCGACGACATAGGACGCCGACTGCGATTGCGCCCGCCACTGATCGTGCGCAAACAGCGCGAGCCCGCCAATCACTGCGATCAATCCAAGCCACTGCCAAAACGCGTAGCGTTCGCGAAATACGACCATCGCGCCCAACGCCATCAGCAGCGGTGCGGCCTGTATCAACAGTTGCGCGTTCGCGGGCGTGGTCGCGTCGACGCCGAACAGATAGAACACGTAGTTGCCGACGAGGCCTGCGCTCGCGATCGCGAGAAGTTGCCAGTGGCTGCTGGCAAGACCGCGCAGCGTCCCGAGTTCGCCGCGAACACCGAGCCACGCGAGTGTCACGACGGCGGCAAACAAGAGGCGCGCCCAGGTCAGCGTGATCGGATCGAGCGCCTGTAAAGTCAACTTGAGCGCGATCGGCAGCGTCGCCCAGCACGCGGTCGTGACCAGGGCGAGGGCGAGTCCAAGTTGCCAGCGACCGCTCGGCTGGTGGCGGGACATGCGCAACTACTCCTCCCCAGACGACGCGGCAGTATAGGCGAGCGTCTGTCGCTCCCGGTTTGCGCGGACCGACCATGCGCCGCCGGCGAGCGCTGTCGGCTTCAGTCTTGTATCCGTACGTGACGTTGTGGGGGCGCAGGATTCAGGGGTAATTCACTGCGTCGGCGGCAACATGAAGAAACCGTGAATGCACGGGTTTCAATTTCGAGGATCTGTCAATGAATCGCCTGCTGTCGCTACTTGCGCTTGGCCTTCTCGCCGGCTGCGCGACCTATCCCGATTACGGGTATTACGACGACGGCCGCGGGTACGAACGCGGCGACGATCGTTACGATTCGCGCGGTTACGACGATGGCCGCTACGGCGACGATCGGGGCGGCGACTACTACTACAGCACGCGACCGGACCGCTCGTACTACTACAACGACGGCTATTCCGGTTACGGCCCGTACTCGTCGGGATATGGCTATGGCGGGTATGGGAATCACGGCGGCTACGGTTACGGCGGGTATGGCGGTTACGGTGGGTATGGCGGGTATGGCGGATCGCTGGGCTACAGCTTCGGTTCGCGTCCGCGCATCAGCCTCGGCTTCTCGTCGGGTGGCTATGGTGGGTATTACCCGTACGGCGGCTATTACGGCGGCTATGGGAGCTACTACCCGTACGGTGGCTACTACGGCAATCGCAGTAACAACTATCGATACAACCGTTACGACAATCGCAGTTCCCGCAGCGATCCATGGCTTGATGCACGCGATCGCGCAGGCAGCCGCGGCGACGGCGTGATCGACAACGACGCCAGCAACCTCGCGGATCAGATCGCCCGCGAGCGCGGCGTGAGGGATGCTGCGCCGCGCAGTTTCTCGCAGGGCGCAGACTCGCGCGGCTCGTACCGAGACGACTCGATGCGCGGCGACTATTCGCGCGAGCGCGATGCTGCGCCCTCCGAAGAGCGGAGCGAGCCTGGCTGGCGTAGCGACTATCGCGATGCGCAGCTCGCCTCGCCGCGTGCAGCGGCAGGCGGTGGATTTTCGCGCTCGCCGGTCGGCGAACCGCAACTGCGCATGGAGCCCGCGGAGTCGCAACGCAACTGGCGGCAGCCACAGTTTCGCGAACAGGCGATGCCGCAAACTCAGCCCGTGCAAACCTGGAGCGACCGGGATGCGCGCGCGACGCAAGGCAATGAGTCGGCCAACTGGAACCGCGGACGTGATGCGCAACCTCGCGTCGAATCCCGCCAGAGCGACGCCGCTCCGCGCTTCGAATCGGCCCCGCAACGCTTCTCGCAATCCAGACCGGAGCCGCGCGAGCAGTCCCGCAGCGACGCTGGCGGATCGAGCGGCAACTACAGTCGGGAACGCGACGTGAACGACGCGCAGTGAAGTGTCAAATTGTGTCCGAACACCCTTGCGCCAGTCAGCTTGCAGCCAAACTCGCTTCGTATAATTCGAGGCGAGTTTGGAATTCAAATTCTGGTGCCCGGGTTCTAGTCCTCTTGGATTCCCCCCTGTTCCCGAAAGGTCTACCGGGCATCAGATTCTCACCGTGAGGCGGTTGTTTCAACCGCACCGCATGCAACACCCGACGGGGCGCGCAAGCGCCCCGTTTTTTGTGCGCGCGCTGTGCCCGTGGCAAAGTACCCGCCTCATGCAGACCTACGACGTCATTGTGATCGGCGGTGGCCACGCCGGCACCGAGGCTGCGCTCGCCGCCGCCCGTGCGGGGGCGCGCACGCTCCTGCTCACGCACAGCGTCGAGA
>JBKJND010000353.1:0-19533 GCA_046596095.1 Ahniellaceae bacterium
GTTCGGCGGGCCGGACCTCATCTACGGCGGTGCACGGGACGGCTTCGTTGCAAAGGTAAATCCAGCTGGCACGGCGCTCGTCTATTCGAGCTACATCGGCGGCAGTGCGGCTGACCAGAGCAACGGTATTGCGGTGGACAACGCCGGCAACGCCTACGTGACCGGAGGTACGAATTCCTCCTCGAGCTTCCCGGTCTTCGTCGGGCCGGACGTCACTTCCAACGGCGGATTGGAGGCCTTCGTCGCCAAGATCGGTTTGGAGGAAATCATCTTCCGCAACGGCTTCGAATAGCGGCCGCAGCGGCGCGGGTTGTTAGCCAGTGCTGCGCGGGTGGCAACGCAACACTCGCTCTTCACGGGTGCGTTGGTCCACTCACGCACCCGAAATCCGGACACGCGCCATGAGCAGATATCTCCGCAACATATTCGTTGCCGTCGCGATGACGGCGCTGCTCTCGGCGTGCGGAACGATGGGTTCGTCGCGGATGAATGAGTTGAAGACAGACTCGATCAGCGCAACCGACTTCGACGGCACCTGGTACGTCATTGCGAATATTCCGTATGCGCTCGAACGCAACAAGGTGGCGGCGCGCGTCGAGTATCACCGGCGCGAGGATGGGCGTTATCAGGATCTCTACATCGCGCGCAAGGGTTCGTTCGACGCACGCGAGAAGACTATCGAGTCGCTGACGTGGTCGCTCGATCCACCTCGCAACACCACCTGGCGCACACGCTGGTTGTGGCCTCTCTCGTTCGATTGGGCGGTGCTCGATTTCGACGCCGACAGGGGCGTGCTGGTATCAGGCTCACCATCACGCAAGTACGCGTGGGTGTTCGCGCGCACGCCGGATATTGACGCCGCCACGTACACGGCAGCGCTGGACGTGCTGGAGCAAAACGGCTTCGAGCGCGCGGCGATTCTGCGTGTACCGCAGACGGCCGAGCAACTCGGCGAACCGGGCTTCGCCTCCATCGATAACTAATTGTCAGGTCGCTGCGCGACCTGACCTACGACAGCGGCTCCGCGTAGGTCAGATCGGCTTGCCGACCTGACGCGAGGTCGCGATTGTATCCCGGTCAGTTGCCCGATTTCATGGACGTCTTGACGACTTTCCAGGCGCCGTTTTCCTTGACCATCGCGGCGGTGCCGGTGCTCTTGCTGCCGTCGGCGTCGGCACCTTCGAGGGTCAACTCGGCGGTGTCGCCAAAATCCTGGCCGCCGGTGATCTTGATCGAGGTCGGGGCGAACGCTTTCATCATCTCGAGCATCTTGGGAAATTCGGGATCCTTGCGCGCCTCCTCCATCTGCTTGCGCGTATCGGCGCCGGCTGTCGCGAGCAGAGCGTCCAGGTCGCCCTTGCGCATTGCTTCGAAGTTGACCATGTACGCCTTGCCGATCTCACCGCCGCCTGCGGGCAACGGCTTGCCTTTCGGCAACGGCGGTGCCGCAGCCGCCGCCGCAGCGGCTTCTCCCGCAGCTAGCCCAAAACGCAAGTCGCAGTTGAGATCGTCATCGTCGCCTTCGAGCTTGAAGGTGCCGCTCAGCCCATCCTCGCTCTCGCGGGCAAGCGTCAGCGCACCGACGCCCGTACCCGACTGCGACAGGCTGGTGCCGCCTGCGTTGAACTGCATGGCCCAGACTTCGTCTTCGTCATTGATGGAGAGCTGGATGCGCGCACCGTCTTCCGCGTCCCAGACCTGATCGCGGATCGCGTCTTCCTTGTCCGTAGCGCGACCAATCGCCACCTTGTCGAGCGCGATCGACGTGAATGCCAGCACGCGATCCTGCTTGGCCTCGTCGAAAGTGTTGGGTTCGGTGAAGTAGATGCCATCGATGAACTTGAAGTCCTGACCCTTGTGACGACAGGTGCCGCCGGTGTCGCCGGCAAAAGTGGGCATAGTGGCGAGCGCGAGCAAAACTGTGGCGATGGACAGATTCTTGCGATTCATGGAAACCCCCGTTGGTGTACTGCTACCAGTCATTACGCAAAAGGCGCGCAACCAGGGCCACGCACGTCCCGAAGCCTACGCCGCAAAGGCCGCCAGCGCGCATCGACGAACGGCGAAAAGGAGTCATCGGCGCCGCGGAAACCCGGCAACCGCCGACTCCACTATCGTAGTCCCATGTATCTCGACACCTTCGGCCTGCGCGAGGCGCCTTTCGCGATCACACCGGACCCGCGCTTCGTGTTTCTGTCCGAGCGGCATCGGGAGGCGCTGGCGCATCTGCGGTATGGCATCGCACGGGGAGGTTCGGGCGGATTTGTGCTGCTTACCGGAGACATCGGCACCGGCAAGACCACGCTAAGTCGCCTGCTGCTCGAACAACTGCCGGAAGAAACGCAAGCCGCGCTGCTGCTCAACCCGCGCGTCAGCGCGCTCGAATTGCTGGAAAGCCTGTGCGACGAGTTGGGCGTCGCGGTCGAAGCGACGGCGCGCAGCTCGAGCAAATCGCTGATCGACGCGCTCAACGCGCATCTGCTCAAGGCGCACGCGCTCGGTGGTCAGGTCGTCGTGTTGATCGACGAGGCTCAAAACCTGTCTACCGAAGCGCTCGAGCAGGTGCGCTTGCTGACCAATCTCGAAACGCCAACCGCAAAGTTGTTGCAAGTCATCCTGCTCGGTCAGCCGGAGCTGCGCGAGGTGCTGGCGCGCGCGGATCTCGCGCAACTCGCGCAGAGGATCACCGCGCGCTATCACCTCACTCCGCTCGATCCGCACGAAACCGAGACGTACCTCCGGCATCGTCTGGCGGTGGCGGGCTCGAAGCGCTTTCCGTTTACCGCATCCGCTGTGCGCGCTTTGCACGCGCGCGCCGGTGGCGTGCCGCGTCGGATCAACATCATTGCCGATCGCGCGCTCACTGGCGCGTACGCCGGGCAGGTCAACGAGATTGATGTAGCGCTCGTGCAACGCGCTGCGGATGAGGCGCAAGGCGAAACGTCGACGCGCGGTCGGCCGTGGTTTGCGATTGCGACCGGCGCACTACTGTTGCTCGCGACGCTGGCGTTCGCGTTCAGCGCGTCGCGACGTGCGAATCCAGAGCCATCGATGTCGCAAGAGCCGACCCACAGCACCATCGATCCGACAACGCTGCGCACAACGACCAGCCCGCAGTTGCCGCGCGCAAACATTGCAGCGACCGTCGCGCGGCCCCGCACCGACCTGAGCCTTTCCTCGCTCGACGCCGAGGCGTGGCCGCGCCTGCTGGCCGCGTGGCGAATTCCGACTGAACTCGCGCGCCTCGGCTGCCGCGCCGAACTTGCTCCGGACATTTACTGTCTCGAAAGCGTGGGCAGCCTTGAACGCTTGCGCCGGCTCGGCGCGCCGGTACTGGTGACGGTCGAGATTGCCGACGCGCCACAGCATTTGCTGCTGATCGCAATCGAGGATGAGGTGCTGACGTTTGCCGCTGCCTCGGGACTCGACTTTGTGTCGCGCGATGCGTTCGGGCAACGCTGGCTCGGCGAATTCCGCGCGGTGTGGCGCACCCCCGACGGCTTGCCGGCGACACTCGCGCAGGGCGCGCGTGGTGCCAGCGTCGAGTGGCTGGAACGCGCACTGGCCGCTGCTCGCATATCACTGCCCCCCGAACACGTCGCGGGACGTTACGATGCGGCGCTCGCGATCGCCGTGCGTTCGCTGCAGCGACGCTTCGGACTGCGCGAAGACGGCATCGTCGGTCGCGAAACGCAGTGGATTCTCGCAAGCCAACTCGCTTCCGCTGAAGGTGAATTTGCGGAACTGTCGAAACCGCTGCGTCTGTCCGCCCCGCCGCCGCGTCCCCTAGACTCTGCGCCCTCACCACCGCGTTGATGCCATGTCGCTGATTCTTGAAGCCCTGAAACGATCCGAAGCCGAGCGACGCCTCGGTGAAGCTCCGGATCTGCTCGCGCCCTCGCCTGCGTTCATCGCGGCAGCACCTGCGCGAACGCCACCGGTGGCGCTGGTTGCGGGCCTCATCGCGCTCGCGCTGTTGACCGCTGGTTTCGGGTGGTGGTGGTTCTCCGTGCGCGTTCCGAATGCAGCGACACGCGCAGTTGCAGCAACGCCGACCGTGGCGAGCCCCGATGCGCCGACCCCGCGACCCGGGCGCGCGGCGCCAGCAAGCAGCAACATTCCGGCATTGCTCGGTGTACCTGTGACGCCAGCGCCTCCACGCCTATCCACCGCGCAACCTGCTGCACCGATCGGCTCGCCCAATATCGCACCGGATCCGACCGCGCCGTTGCTGCCGCCCGAGACCGTGGCAGGAAATTCTCCGGTTCCGGTGGAGCCGCAGCCGCTGCCCGCAAACGAAGGTTCCCGAGACAATCCAAACCTCCAACCGCCGGGCAGTGCCGCAGTTGCTGCGGCGCCGCAGGCGCCGCCTGTGGTCGTCGATCCTGTCGCCAACAACACGCAGATCCCGCCGCCGCCAGTCCCCGCGAACGTAGCGCCGCCTTCGAGCGAAAGCGCTGCGGCGATGCAGCCGCCCGCGCTCGAGCCCGGGATCGTCGAGGAATCGCCGGCGTCGGATCTGCCCGATCTCAGCGCCCTGCCGCTCGCAGTGCGTCAGTCGCTGCCGCCGCTGGTCCTCAATATGCATCTGTACCGCTCGACGCCAAGCGAGCGCGTAGTGATCCTCGACGGCAAGCGCCTGCACGAAGGCGAGAGTGCGGGCGAGCTGCAAGTCGCCGAGATTCGCAGCGACGGCGTGGTGCTGGTCGCGCAAGGTCAGCGCTTCCTGCTTTCGCGCCTGCCGCGCTAGCCACACGTCTCCACCCGCCCGCCGCGATCGTGTTCGTCCGCATCGAGACCAGGCCACGCAATCGCCTGCCCTGGGCCACCCTCGGCATCGTGTCGCTGCTGGTGGGTGGATTTTTGCTGGTCGAATCGCTGGACCAATTGCAACGTCGCGCTGCGCTGACCCGCTTCGGCATGACGCCCGGGATCCTATGGGCCTTGTGGTCCGCACCGCAGGCTGCGGTGGTGCTGAAGTCGATCACCGCAGCGTTCGCATCGCTTGCGATTCACGCCAACTGGTTGCATCTTTTAGGCAACCTCATCTTCCTGTTGATCTTCGGTCCTCCATCCGAGCGCCTGCTGGGACCCGTGCGGCTGCTGGCGCTGTTCCTGGTTTGCGGCGCGCTGGCCAACATCGCGGGTGCCCTGACTCTGGGTGCGTCTGCCGCACCCATCGTCGGCGCCAGCGGTGCGGTCTCGTCGATCGTCGGCGCCTATCTCGCGTTGTTCCCGCGCTCACACCTTGGATTGGTGTTGCCGCTCGGGTTCTTTCTCGAATTCGTGCGCGTGCCGACCGCGTGGCTGATCGGCGTGTGGGCCGTGGTCCAGGTGCTGTTTGCGTGGATCGATCCCTCTTTCGGCCGGGTGGCGTGGTCGATTCACATCGCCGGTTTCATCGCCGGCGTGCTGTTCGCACTCGCTTCGCGCGCGGCCATCGCGCGCCGGCAACGCAATTGACTCTGCGGCTACGCTCGATTCGATCACGCTCAGTTCGATAAGATCAGGGCATGGCCAAACCCGCGCGTCTGTTCAAAGTCACGTTTCTCAATCAAGGCCGCGTGTACGAGTTGTACGCGCGGCGTGTCGGCGCGAGCGATGTGCTCGGCTTCACCGAGATCGCCGAACTGGTGTTCGAGGCCGGCGGGCTCGTGGTCGACCCGACCGAGGAGCGCCTGCGCGACGAGTTTCGCGATACGCGCGTGTTGCATCTGCCGATGCACGCGGTGCTGCGTATCGAGGAAGTCGATCGCCGGAGTCCGCTGGCGATTCGCGATGCCGCCACCGGCGAGAAGATCATGCCGTTCCCGATGTCCAGGCCACGCGACGCGTGACACCGCGCGAATTCACGTCGTTGCGATGAATCCACTGAATCCGCCAAACGCTTTCGAAACGCACACCGTCGACAACCAGCCGCCGGAGTTTGCGCCCCGCGATTTGTGGGCAACCGACATTGCGTTGCGCGAGAGCGTCGCCCGCGAAGGCGGCGCCGCGTTCGCCCCGCGCCTTGCTTTATACGGGGCGCTGGCCGGCGATGAGCTCTACCGACTCGGCTTCGACGCGCATCGCGACAAGCCCCGCCTCAACACGCACGATCGCTTCGGCCAGCGCATCGATCGCGTCGAGTTCCATCCGAGCTATCACGAGATCATGCGCGCGGCCGTCGAACACGGCGTTGCTGCGTTGTCGTGGAGCGAACCCGTACCCGGCGCGCACGTCGCGCGCGCGGCGCTGAGCTATCTGCATCATCAGGTCGAACCGGGTTCGAGTTGCCCGTTGACCATGACGCACGCGGCGATACCGGTGCTGCGCCGCGAGCCCGCATTGCGCGAATGGGCCGCGAAGGCCATAGCGCCGCAGTACGACGCGCGCGATGTGCCGATGCAGGAAAAGCGCGGCCTCACCCTCGGCATGGGCATGACCGAGAAACAAGGCGGCAGCGATGTGCGCTCGAACACCACACGCGCGACGCCGCTCGGCAACGCGGGCGAGTATGAGATCGACGGGCACAAATGGTTCTTCTCGGCGCCCATGTGCGATGCGCATCTGGTGCTGGCGCAAGCGCCGGGCGGATTGAGTTGTTTCCTGCTGCCGCGTTTCCGACCCGACGGCGCGAAAAACGCGTTCCGGCTGATGCGGCTCAAGGACAAACTCGGCGACTGGTCGAACGCGTCGAGCGAAGTCGAGTTCACCGGCGCGTGGGCGCAGCGCATCGGCGAGGAAGGTCGCGGTGTCGCCACGATCCTCGACATGGTCATGCTGACGCGGCTCGACTGCATGCTCGGCTCGGCTGCGGAAATGCGCATGGCGCTGGCGCAGGCGCTGCATCACACCGCGCATCGACGTGCGTTCGGCAAGCCGCTGATCGAGCAGCCGCTGATGCGCAACGTGCTGGCCGACCTCGCCATCGAGAGCGAAGCGGCGATCGCGTTCTCGATGCGTGTCGCTCGTGCCGTGGATCGGGCGCCGCACGACCCGCGCGAAGCCGCGTTTGCACGCATCGCCACCGCGATCGGCAAGTACTGGGTCTGCAAGCGCGCACCTGCCTTCGTCAACGAAGCGCAGGAATGCCTTGGCGGGGCGGGCTACGTTGAGGAATCGATATTGCCGCGCCTGTACCGGCAAGCGCCGCTCAACTCGATCTGGGAAGGCAGCGGCAACATCCAGTGCCTCGATGTATTGCGCGCGCTCGCACGCGATGCTGTCGCGTCGCAGTCGTTACTTGCCGAATTGGACAGCGCACGTGGACTCAACGCCGACTTTGACGCGTACGCCCAATCTCTCGGCGGCCGGCTGCGTGACGACCAACTACCGGGCGAATCCGCCTCACGCACACTCACCGAGCGCCTCGCCCTGGCGCTGCAAGCCTGCGTGATGCTTAATGCGGGCAACCCGCTCGCAACCGCGTTTTGCGCGAGCCGGCTCGGCGGCGCGCATGGCCTCGCCTTCGGCACGCTCGAATCGACCTCAAACATCGATTTCGCGATCGAACGCGTCTGGCCGATGCGCAACGGCAGATAAAGCGAATCCAGCAACCGCGGCGATGGTGAGCAAAGCAGATCACGCCTCGGCGTATTCTCCGCTGACCCTTGCAGAGAGGCATACACGATGAACGCCGACCTGATGCTCAACGTAGCGGCCACGCTACTCGTGATTGGCGCGCTCGGCGGCGTGCTGATGGCGGCCATCCGTTTCTCGGGCAATCGCAACCCGCCGGTGTGGTTGGCGATGCTGCATGGATTGATCGCCGCGGCGGGCCTGACACTGCTCGCGTACGCAACGTTCACGACCAGCGTGCCGACGCTCGCCAAAGTGGCGCTTGCATTGCTGCTCGTCGCGGCGCTGGGTGGTGCGATCATCAATCTGCGCGATCACTGGAACCGCAACCTCATCTCCAAAACCTGGGTCATCGGCCACTTCGTGCTCGCCGCGGTTGGCCTCGCGCTGCTCCTGCGAGTCACCTGGTTCGCCTGACGCACGCTGTTCGGCCAGAGCTGAGCAAGCCTGTCCTGACCCTGATCATCGTTTGGCCTGTTGCAACATCGAATGGAGCTCGCGCAGCGCCGCACCAATCTCGGCATCGTCCGCGCCGGCCGGCGTGTCGGTGTGCAGCGAGCGGCCGTCGGCAGACCGGATGCGCGTAGTCGCAAGATCCACATCCGGCACCACACCAGCCGCTTGCAACGAGCGATCCTGCGGCGTGAAGTAGCGCGCCGTGGTGAGCTTGATCGCGCCGCCACCGTCGAGCGGCACCACGCTCTGCACCGAGCCCTTGCCGAAAGTGCGTGTGCCGACGATGCGCGCCCGCCCGTTGTCCTGAAGCGCCGCGGCGATGAGTTCCGCTGCCGACGCAGTGGTGCCGTCGACCAGCACTACCACCGCTGCGCCGTGCGAAAGATCGCCGACGTGCGCACTGAACGTCGCATCGAGTTCCGGCAAGCGACTGCGCGTGCGTACGATGCGGCCTTCGTCGAGAAAGCTGTCGGCAATCGACACCGCTACTGGCAATACGCCGCCCGGATTGGCGCGCAAGTCGAGCACAACGCCGCGCAGAGGCTGCGCCTTCTGCAACGTGGCCAGATGCTGGCGCAGCTCGAGCGCGCTGCGTTCGCGCACCTGACGAATCGAGATCAAGGCAAGTCCCGGTTCCAGCCATTCAGAGGCGACGCTTGGCACATTCACTGGTGCGCGCTTGACCGAAATGCTGAGCGCAGCGGGCGTGCCTTCGCGGCGGATTCCGAGCACGATGTCGCTATCGAGTGGACCGCGCAGCCGATCCGCGTCGTTGCGATTGGCACCGACCGCGCGCCCGTCGATGGATTCGATCACGTCGCCGGCGAGCACGCCGGCGCGCGCGGCCGGCGAATCCTCGATCACGCCAAGCACCTGCAGCATGCGCGCAAACGTCACCACCTCGACGCCGATTCCGGCATAACGCCCGCGCATGTCCCGATCGAACTCGGCCAGCGTCTTCGCGTCGTAATACTCGCTGTGCGGGTCGAGCGCGCGCAGCATGCCGACCGTCGCCGCATGCAACAGTCGCTTGCCGTCGACTTCATCGACGTAACTGGCGCGAATCCCCGCATACACCTTCGCAAACTCGCGCAGCTCCGCCATCGGCACCGCGTCGCCTGCCGTCGAATCTTGCGCGAGCGGCGGCAACGATGCCGATACCCCATCCGTTGTCTGCGCGCAGGCGGACGCTGCACTCAGCAGGCAGATCCCCAGCAAGATTGCGTGTTCTGCGCGAATTGGAGAGGCCTTCATGCGTGCATGCTAACGAGCCGGGACCACGATTTCGAAGCGTGCAGTGCTCGTGACGCGCTTTACGCGCCCGAGTGCGTGCCGCGCGGCCAACATGGCATGCGTCGGATCGTGACGCGCGATGTTGATTTCCATCGCTTCGCGTTGGTCGAGGTCATCGATCCGCTGAGGGATTGAACCCATGCTGCGGCTAGCGGCGCGTCAGCCACAGTGCGGGGTTCTGCGGTTGGCCGTTGCGGCGGAGTTCGAACCAGACGCCGGATTCGGTGCGGCCACCGCTGGCGCCTGCGGTGGCGAGCGCGTCGCCGCGGGTGACCCAGTCGCCGACGTCTTTGAGCAGCGCTTCGTTGTGCGCGTAGAGGGTCATGAAACCAGCGCCGTGATCGAGAATGAGTACGAGGCCGTAGCCTTTGAGCCAGTCCGCGTACGCGACGCGACCGTGTGCGACGGCGCTGATCTCGGTGCCGGCTGATGCCGCGATCAGCACCCCGTCGCTGGACTCGCCCGACGCGTTGGCGCTGCCGAAAGCGTTCAACAACTTGCCCTGCACGGGCCACGGCAGCTTGCCCTTGAGGGTCGACAGCGGCAGCGCGTCGTCGAGAATTTTCGGTACGTCTGCGATGGCGTCGGCGAGGCGCGCGAGCAGCGCGACGAGTCCCTGCTCGTCACGACGCAGCGCCGCAATTCGCTCGGCACGTACACCCATCGCGCTTTCGATGTCGGTAAGCCCCCGCTGGCGCGCCACGCGCGCGGCGGTGCGTGCCGTGACTGCGAGTGCCTGATGCCGCGAAGCTTCTGCCCAATGCGCGCGATTTGCCGCGACGTTGCGCTGCACATTGGCGAGACTGTTGAGGTTCGCTGCGATGGCGCGAAGCCGCTGGCTACGATCGCGTTCGAGCGCACGGTGATAGGCGAGCAAACGCGCCAGTTGCTGGCCTTGTTCGAATCCCAGTACCAGTTTCAGATCCTGATGCCGTCCGAGTGCGTGCGCGGATCGCAGCAACGCGGCAAGGACTTGCCGTTGCTGCGCGAGGCGCACGTCGAGCACCACGCGTCGTTTCTCCAGCAGCGCGAGTTCGCGTTCAAGCGCGACAATTCTCAGCGCCAATGCGTGCGCCTGCGTGGAGGCAGCCGCAAGCTCTGTATCCGCTGAATGCACGGCGCGTTGCGCGAGAGCCTGGGCGCCGAGACCCGCCTCCTGCGCTGCAGTGAACGCGCGTTGCGCGGCGCGCACGGCTTCGAGCGCTGCGGTGGCCGCAAGTTCGGTGCTCTGTCGATCTGCCGGTGCGTCAGGCTCGAGCGGCGCGGTGCGAGGCTCGCCCGCAGGCTCGACGGTGGAAGTCGATTGCGCTGCCGCTTCCGATGCGAGGAAGAGCGAAAGCGAGAAGCGTGCGAACGCTCCGAGAGCCCATGCGCCAGATCGGACTCTCACCCTCGATTCCTACCCGGGAACGACGGCACAAAGAAGCTTTGCGCGCTCCTTAGTTCGTCATTCCCGCGTAGGCGGGAATCCAGATTCTGGCGAAGTGTTGTCAGCACAAACTTCGCCGAAGTTACTGGATTCCCGCTTTCGCGGGAATGACGAGAATTGGATTCCAGGGCACGATCGGGCATCGGGCGGCGATGCATCAGTCTCCGCAAGGAGAGAGGGAAGAGAATGCGCGCGCGCGGATGAGTAGCGAGTTGCCGCTCATCTCTGCGGGAGGTGCGAGCCCCATGAGGTCGAGAACCGTGGGTGCGAGATCGCTGAGCGCGCCGCCTTCGCGCAACCGCCCGCTCGTGCCGCACAACACCAGCGGCACCGGGCCGACCGTGTGTTGCGTGTGCGGCTGACCATTCTCGTCCTGCATGAGTTCGAGATTCCCGTGATCCGCAGTGACGAGCATCGCGCCGTCGACCTCCAGCAACGCAGCCCGCACCTCACCCAACGCGACATCGACGGCCTCGGCGGCCTTGATCGCCGCCGCGAAAATGCCGGTGTGCCCGACCATGTCCGGGTTGGCGATGTTGCACACGATGAGGTCGAACGTGCGCGCACGAATGGCCGCGGTCAGGCGCGCGGTGAGCTCGGGGCAACTCATTTCCGGTTTGAGATCGTAGGTCGCCACGCGCGGACTGGGCACGAGAATGCGTTCCTCGCCCGCGAACGGTTGCTCGCGCCCGCCGTTGAAGAAGAACGTCACGTGCGCGTACTTTTCGGTTTCGGCGATGCGCAATTGCTTGCGTCCCTGCGCAGCCACGAACTCGCCAAGCGTGTTGCCAAGCGCGTCGGTCTCGAACGCCACCGCGCTGACGGGCAAATCATCGGCAGAGGCATATCGGGTGAGACTCACGAACGCGCCGAGTGCGGGCCTGCGCGGTCGCGCGAAACCGTCGAACTCCTCGCGCACGAACGCGGCAGTCAGCTCCCGCGCGCGATCCGCGCGGAAGTTCATGAAGACCACCGCATCGCCGTCCTTGATCGGCGCGCCGTGCCGACCGGGCGCGCCGCCATCTATCGCTATCGGTTGCACGAACTCGTCGGTTTCTCCGCGCGCGTAGGCGTCACGGAGCGCGGTGCGCACATCCGTTGCGTGCAACGGGGAATCGGCCTCGGCGATGGCGCGATATGCGCGCTCGACCCGGTCCCAGCGCTGGTCGCGATCCATCGCGTAATAGCGACCGGACAGCGACGCGACGCGCGCGCCGGCAATTGTCGCGACGCGCGCCGCCAGTCGTTCGACACTCGCAGGCGCACTCTGCGGCGGCGTATCGCGGCCGTCGAGCATCGCGTGCACCGCAATCGACGCCACGCCGGCGCCCGCAGCCAGATCGAGCAACGCGAGAATATGGTCCTCGTGGCTATGCACTCCGCCGGGCGAAAGCAGCCCCAGCACGTGCAAGGTCGCACCAGGTCGCGACGCAACCTCGATCGCATGGCGCAGCGCAGGATTCCCGAAGAAACCAAGGTCGCGAATCGCTTCGTCGATGCGCGTCAATTCCTGATAGACGACGCGACCCGCGCCAATGTTCATGTGCCCGACTTCGGAGTTGCCCATCTGGCCTTCGGGCAATCCAACGCGCAAGCCGTGCGTGTCGATCAGCGTGTGCGGGCATTCCGCCAGCAGCGTGCGCCAGTTCGGGCAATCCGCTTGCGCGATGGCATTCCATTCGCGCTCGGCGCGGGCTCCCCAGCCGTCGAGGACAAGGAGCAGCACGGGTCTGGGGACGATGTTGGGGGATACTGGGGAGGCCATGCCGCAATGCTAGCGGATGCCGTTTCCCGCTCCTTCAAACCTTTCGTTACCGCTCTGCATCTCAACCCCTGCATTCACCATCACCGCAGGGGACACCATGAGTCGCATCGCACCGAGTCGTATCGCACCAAGCCGCATTGCATCGGCAATTTTCGTATTGCTCATCGCCAGCAGCGCCGGATTTGCGCGCGACTACGGCGACGTGGACAAGGTAAACGGCGGCATCTCGATCGAGGACAACTCGACGGCGGGCACGCTTGAGACCGTCAATGGCGGCATCAACGTCGGACGCCGCTCGGTGGTCTCGGGCAACGTCGAGGCGGTCAACGGTGGGGTGCGTCTGCACGCTGGTACCCAAGTGCAGGGCCGCGTCGAGAACGTCAACGGCGGTGTCAGCGCCATTGCATCGACGATCGGCGGCGGCATCGGCACGGTCACCGGCGAGATCGTTCTCGACCAGGGCACGCAGGTACGCGGCGGCATCCATGTCGAGAAGCCGCACGGTTGGGGCAATCTCATCCAGCTTGGGGACAGCAAGCCGCCGCGCGTGGTGATCGGGCGCAACAGCATCGTCCAGAGTGAGCTGCGCTTCGATCGTGAAGTGCGCCTCTACGTGCACCAGACTGCGCGCATCGGCCGCGTCACTGGTGCCACCGCCACTCGTTACAACACCGACGAAGCACCGCGCTGATTAAGCGGTGTGACTAGCCTGTTGTCAGGTCGCTTGCGCGACCTGACCTACGGGTTGCCACCTCGCGGGTCCTGGCGCTCGGTAACGGAAGGCTAACGTCTGCGCGGCGCGGCTCGCTTATGATGCGCGGCTTCGCGTTCCTGTCGAGGTTACCCATGCGTCTTCTGTCGATCTTCATTGCGTTGCTTGCACTTGCAGCCTGCAATCGCGAGCAACCTGCCCCTGCCCCTGCCGCCGCGCCGGTCGCAGCCACGCCCAAACCTGTGCCCGGCACGCCGCACAAATTCTCGACAGCCATCGACGCTGCGGACTTCGCGGCGCACGTGCGCACGCTTGCCTCCGACGAGTTTGAGGGCCGCGCGCCGGGTTCGATAGGCGAGCAGATGACCACGACGTATCTCAAGGATCAGTTCGAGCGCCTGGGTCTCGCACCCGGCAACAACGGCAGTTTCTTTCAGCGTGTGCAGATGGTGGAAACCGCCGCGCTGCCAGCCTCCACGATCGCGATCAAGCTCGGCGGCGCCACGCAGAATCTGAAGCTCGGCACGGACGCCGTGCTGGGTACGCGCACCGCGCAGAGCAACGTCAAGGTGATTGATAGCGATCTCGTGTTCGTGGGTTACGGCGTCAACGCGCCCGAAGCCGACTGGAACGACTACGCGGGTCTCGACGTCAAGGGCAAGACGGTGGTGGTCCTCATCAACGACCCCGGCTTCCTGCGCAGCGACGCTGCGTTGTTCAAAGGCCGTGCGATGACGTACTACGGGCGCTGGACCTACAAGTTCGAGGAAGCCGCGCGTCAGGGCGCGGTCGGCGCGCTGATCGTGCACGACACGGAACCCGCCGCCTACGGCTGGGACGTAGTCAGGAATTCGTGGTCGGGGCCGCAGTTCGATCTGACACCGGCCGACGATCCCGACCCGCGCCTGCAATTCCAGGGCTGGCTGAGCGATGCGGCAGCGACTGCGTTGTTCAAGGCTGCGGGGCAGGATCTGGCAGCGCTCAAGCTAGTTGCCGACGCACGCGGCTTCAAGCCGGTGCCGTTCAACGCGAAGGTGGACGTATCGCTGAGCAGCACCGTCGCCTACAAGGCCAGCGAAAATGTCGTCGCCGTACTGCCGGGTGCATCCAGCGCCAACGAGTCGGTCCTGTACATGGCCCCCTGGGATCAACTCGGCAAACACAGCGAGGAGGCAGGCGACAACATCTTCAACGGCGCCATCGACAACGCGACGGGCGTAGCCGGCGTGCTTGAGATCGCCGAAGCGTTCGTCGCGCAGAAGCCGGCGCCCGCGCGCTCGATCATTTTCTTCCTGCCCACGCTGGAGGAATCCGGGCTACTCGGTTCACGCTACTTTGTCGCGCATCCGACCATGCCACTGTCTGGCATCAAGGCGGTCATCAACATGGACGCGATGCACGTCGGCGGGCGTACGGCGAATGTGGCGGTGAGCGGCTCGGGCCAATCGAATCTCGAAGACGCGCTGGCTGAGGCCATCGCGCCACAGCAACGCGTGAACTCGCCGGAAGCGTCGCCTGAAAAGGGCTACTACTTCCGCTCCGATCATTTCAACTTCGCGCGTCGAGGCGTGCCGGCGTTGTACGCCACGAGCGGCAACGATCTGCGCGAGGGCGGAGCGAGTGCCGGCGATGCCATGGCGCAGGACTACACCGAAAATCGTTACCACAAGCCCGGCGACGAGTTCGACGAGAGCTGGACTTTTGAAGGCACGATCGAGGACCTGCAAGCGCTGTATGCCGTCGGCAAACGCATCGCCGCCGGCGAATTCGAACCCGCCTGGCGCGCCGACAGCGAATTCAAATCCGCCGGCGACACGCTCCGCACCGAAACCCCCGCCCCCGCATCAACTCCCGCCACTCCGTAAGCTTTAGCCCCTCCCCCTCCAGGGGAGGGGCTATGACTCGTTGACTCGATAGCTCGAGCCAAGTGGAAGCCCAGCTACGCGTGGAACTGGAGGCGGGCGAGTTCGGCGTAGAGGCCGCCTTGTGCGATGAGTTCGGCGTGGTTACCGATCGCCACGATGCAGCCGCCCTCGAGCACCACGATGCGATCGGCCTTGAGCACGGTCGCGAGACGATGCGCGATAACCAGTGTGGTCCGGCCTTCCATCGCGTGTTCGAGGGCGAGCTGAATCGCGCGTTCCGAATGTGAGTCGAGCGCGCTGGTGGCTTCGTCGAGCAGCAGGATTGGCGCGTCTTTGAGCAACGCGCGCGCGATCGCGATGCGCTGCCGCTGCCCCCCCGACAAGCGCGCACCGTGCTCGCCGAGAAACGTCTTGTAACCCTCGGGCAGCCGCGCGAGGAACTCGTGCGCTTCGGCCTGACGTGCGGCGCGCTCAACGGCTGCGTCGTCGGCTTCAAGCCGGCCGTAGCGGATGTTGTCGAGCGCATCCGCACCAAAGATCACCGGATCCTGCGGCACCAGCGCAAGCTGCGAGCGCAAGGCGACTGGATCGACCTCGCGCAGATCAATGCCATCGACCCGGATGACACCGGATTGCGCATCGAACATGCGCAGCAACAGCGCGAGCACCGTGCTCTTGCCCGCGCCGCTCGGCCCGACCAACGCGATGGTCTCCCCGGGCTCGACGCGCAGCGAGAAATGATCGAGCGCCGCGGTGTCCGGTCGCGACGGATAGCGAAACGTCACGTCGTCGAATTCGATCGCGCCGGTTAGCCGCCCAGGCAATGCGCGTGGCGCGGCGGGCGCGGCGATGAGCGGTTGCTCATCGAGCAACTGCTGCAAGCGCGCCATGCCGCCAGCGGCGCGTTGCACTTCGCTCCACACTTCGGTCAAGGCGCCGACCGAGCCCGCACCGATCAGCGCGTACAGCACGAACTGGCCGAGCACGCCCGGCGTCATCTCGCCGGCGATCACGTTGCGCGCGCCGCTCCACAGCACTGCGGTGATCGCGCCAAACACCAGCACGATGACCACGGCGGTCAGCAATGCCTGCAACCGCACGCGCATGCGCGCGGCCGCGTAGGCTTGCGACACCGCATCGGCAAAGCGCGTGCTCTCGAACGACTCGCGCGCAAAAGACTTGACCGTGGCCATCGCGTTCAGGGTTTCTCCGGCTCGCGCCTGCGAGTCGGCGACGCGGTCCTGGCTGATCTTCGAGCGCGCCTGCACGCGGCGGCCGAACAACACGATCGGCAACACGATCAGCGGAATGCCGATCGATGCGAGCCCGGCGAGGCGTGGGCTGGTCAAGGTCAACGCCACCGCCGAACCGATCAGGATCACCACGCTGCGCAGCGCCACCGAGGCGGACGAGGCGACCACGGTTCGCAGCAGTTCCGAGTCCGCAGACAGCCGCGACAACAATTCCCCGGAGCGCGTGGTTTCGAAGAACTCGAGATCGAGGCGCATCAAATGCGCGTACACACGCGCGCGCAAATCCGCGACGACGCGCTCCCCGAGCAAGCTGACGAAATAGAAACGCGCGGCGGTGGCGAGCGCGAGCACCACGGCCACACCGAGCAATCCGACGAACCAGCGATCGATTTCCGCGGCCGCGTCCCCACGAAACCCACGGTCGATCACGAATCGCACAGCCACCGGCAACGCGAGCGTCGCCGACGACGACACCACCAGCGCGGTGAGCCACGCGGCAATGAGACCGGGATAGGCGCGCAGATACGCGCTGAGCGCACGCAGCGAAGTCAAGGCCACGCGCGGGGGATTGGCTGGGTCAGTCATGAAATGAGAGGGAGCCATCGGCTGCGCACGGGCCGCCACGATACCCACATCAGCCGCGCGGCTCCGCCATCGACGCACCCTCGTCCCGAATTTTGCTCAGCGCGCGGCCAGCAGCGGGCCCGGAGCGGACGATTCGCGTTGCCAGAGCGCGTGCAATGCGCGACCGGCAGCTCCGGGCTGCTCCATGATCGACATGTGGCCGCAACCGTCGAGCACGGTCACCGTGGGTTGGGGACGGATGCGCGCAAGCGTGCGCGTCGCCGAGACATCGAGTATCCGATCATCGCGACACCACAGCACGAGTGTCGGCGCCTGGATGCGGGCGAGGTTGGCCTCCAGCTGAAACGCGGCTGCGCCATGGCCAATCGATGCGAGCAGGCGCGACTGGAATGCGTGCCCGCGCTGGTTGCGCTCGATCAACACGTCTTTGAGTCGCGGCGGGAGGAATGGCGGCTTGGTGAAGAGCTCGGCCATGAACGCATCGAACTCGGCAGCCGTGCCCACGTTGAACGGCGTTTCGCCACGCATCACGCGCAGCGCGAATGCATTGGGTTCAAAGCGCACGCCCGCAGTGTCGACGAGAGCGAGCGTCGCAACGCGTTCGGGGTGCTCGGCGGCGAATACGCCCGCGATGTGACCGCCCATCGAATGCCCGACCAGATGCACGCGAGCAATGCGTTGCGTATCGAGAAACCGTTCGAGACGCTCGACCTGTGCGGAGATGCCGTAGTCGGACTTCTCGCGGCGCGACGACTCGCCCCAACCCGGCAGGTCCGGCACCAGCACGCGCGATGCATCGTCCAGTTTCGCGAGCAACGGCAAGTAATTTTCCTTGCTGCCGGTGAAGCCGTGCAGCAGCAGCACCGGCGTGTCCGCTTCGGCTGCGCGAGCGCGACGCTCGTAATAGACCCAGACATGATCATCGACCAGCACGGCGTCGTAGTGCGCCTGCGCAAACCACGCCTGACGCGCAAACTCAGCGCGGAGCAGCAGGTCCGGGCGCAGTTGATAAACGCATGCCACACCGGCGGCGGCAAGCACGACGGCGCCGGCGACCCACCGCAACCAACGCGGCAATCGCGAGCGTGAAGCGGAGGAATCGCGGGGCTTGGTCATGCCGCCACTCTGCGCGACCCGTTTGGAGCGAACAATCCACAGACACGGGACACGCTGCCCGACTGGCGGTGCGGGCTGTGGTGCGCGGGCTATTTGGCTATGCTGCGCGCCGGTCTCCCCTCCCAGGCAACGGCGATGCGCAACCCTCCTTCCTTTCCACGCATCGCGCTGGCTGGCGCAATCCTCACGCTGCTGGGCGGTTGCGCCATGCAGCGCCCGAATGAAAATTCCTCGCTCGCTCGCGTTGACGCGCAAAGCGCAGGCGACGACGCAGCGACGGCGTGGTACGACGTCGCGCCCGCCAGTACGCCGTCATCGGGCGATCTGCGCGCAGTGCAGATGACGTATCCGACCGGTCGGTTTGAACCGTTGTGGCTGGTCGAGTCCGCGCGTGAGGCGCACGCCATCGAGGCGCGTACGCCAGAGGGGACGTATGCCGCTGCACGAAGCGGGGACAGCTTTCTCGGAGTCGGCGGGTTCACGCCACTCGGTCCGCAGCCGCTGAACGCGGGCGCCAGCGCAGCCTCGGGCCGCGTCAACGCCATCGTGGTCGATCCCGTCGATCCGACCATCGCGTATTTCGGGTCCGACGGTGGCGGCGTGTGGAAGACCACGAACTGCTGCAGCGCTGCGACCACGTGGACGGTGAAGACCGACCTTCCCGAGATCGCCAACATCGCCATCGGCGATCTTGCACTCGATCCGAATAATCGCAACACGCTCTACGCGGGCACCGGCGATTTGCGCTACGGCTCGTTCTCGTTCGGCGCGGCTGGCCTTCTCAAGAGCACCGATCAGGGCGAGACGTGGACCACGCTCGGATTCGACGTGTTCAATCCTTTCTACGGCCCGAGTGCGGGGCTTGGCTTTCCGCAGTACCAGGCCATCGGCAAAGTCGTGGTCGATCCCAACGACAGCGACAATCTCATTGTCGGCACCAAGACGGGAATGTTTCTCTCGTACGACGCCGGCCTGAACTGGTCCGGGCCATGCCTGACCAACGCGCACACGACGCAGCGCCAGGACACCACCGGCCTGATCGCCATCGACGCCGGCGCAACCACGACGCTGCTTGCCGCGATCGGCACGCGCGGCTCGCCGACCCCGGTGCAACCGGATCTCGACCGCAACGGCGCGAACGGCGTGTACCGTGCCGACATGCCCGTGAGCGGATGTCCTACGGGGTGGGACTTGCTCAACAACAACTGGCCGACGGGCACCGGCAACGGCGCCACGGCGGGGACTTCCGTGGGGCGCATCGAGCTCGCACTGGCGCCTACCGATTCCCAGACGCTGTACGCGATGGCATCCAATACGGTGACATCGGCGGGCGTGCTCGGGGTCTGGAAGTCGCAGAACGGAGGAACGACCTGGATGCAGGTTGCAACGGCCAGCTCGGTCTCCGCAAACGGTTGCCAGTTCGCCGCCTCGGGCGGGGGACAGATGTGGTACGACGCCGGCCTCACCGTGAGTCCCACCGATGCCAACGTGGTGATCAT